>JAHDGL010000031.1 GCA_020627625.1 Alphaproteobacteria bacterium
TAATTTTTATAACGATTAAATTTTTTTTAAACCCAAAACTTAAGAATATTATATAAAATAAGAATTTTGAATATTTACGCAAAATAAAATGAGTAAAAATATACAGAACCCGGAGGTAATAGCAAAAGCATATTTGCGTATTAAAGATTATATTCACAAAACTCCACTGCTTTATTCTAATCTCTTAAATCAAATGCTTGGAAGTAAGATTTATTTTAAAATGGATGCAGTACAAAAAACAGGCGCCTTTAAAATTCGTGGTGTTTTAAATCATCTTCTAACTATGCAAGAACAAAATAAAACACCTAAGAAGATAGTAACATACAGCACTGGCAATCATGGCTTAGCTATCTCATACGCTGCAAAATTATTTTCCATCAAGGCAAGAGTATATCTTCCAAAAAATGTCTCATCTATTAAAAAAAATATTGCTCAGCATTATGGAGCTGAGGTTATAGATACTGAAACTAGAGAGCAGGCAGAAAATATGGCAAAATTTGATGGGACAAAAGATCACCATTATGTGCCACCTTCAGATGATGATGCAACTATTGCTGGTGCTGGTACCCTTTGTTACGAAGCACTGCAAGAAATGTTAAAGAAAGGAGAGAAGCCGGATAGTATTTTTGCTCCTTGTGGTGGAGGTGGTTTGCTTTCTGGATCATATTTAGCTAAAGAATTACTTTTGCCCAAAGCAAAACTACATGGTGTTGAACCTATAGTAGCTAATGACGCTTATCGATCTTTACAAGATAATAAAATTTTTCGTTTTAAAGATTCACCGCAAACAATTGCTGATGGTTTACGAGCATTAAGCATTTCAAAACGCACCTTGAGTTACTTACGAAAATTAGATAATTTTCATACAGTAGATGAGAAATCCATTATCTATTGGACTACGTGGTTAATACAAATGATGAAAGTAACTTGCGAACCTTCCGCTTCTATTGGTATGGCAGCCGCACATTCTTGGTTAAGCACTCAAGAAAAAAATCAAATAATTCTTATTTTGATAACAGGTGGTAACATTAACCCAGAACTTTATCAAGAATTATACCAATTCCCATTTTAAATTATATATTAGCATCTTGCAAGATTCATCTATCCTCACCTATCTATATAGTAAATAAAGAATGTCTTGAAAATTTACCAAAATAGATTTTTAGAAAACGTTATTCTTTTTTTGTATTTTTATTCTTTTTCTAAATCTTTTGCATTAAATGTATTTTTATTTTTTGACCTATCCTCTTCTATATCCTCGCCTTGCTCAACATCACCCACCAGGTCTTCTGCACTTTTAAACTCCTTATCTTCATCATTTTCGAATTCATCAAAATCCCCAAATTCATGATCTGTATCTAATATATTTTCTTGATAATCATGATTCTCGATTTCGGAATCATTTTCTAAATCATCCTCAAAATCCTCAAAATCCTCAAAATCCTCAAAATCTTCATTCTCTTCATCATCAAATTCTTCAGCATTGTCAAATTTTTCGGTTTCTTCTATGTAGTCATGATTGGTGTCATTCTTTTCATTTTCGTCATCTTCTGAATCTAAATCACTATCAACATTATCATCGTCTAAATCTTCTTTTTGATCAGCCGAACCTAATGCATATACACATAACTCTTCTAACGAAACACCATTTTTCTCGGCCAAATTTTGTAATTGAGCAACAGCTTCCATAACTTCACCTGGGATCATACCTCCACGAGTCTTAGATAACCAATCTGCCTGAAAATGTAATGGATGATTGCCTTTCTGAGGTTTACCAATATAAATAGCAAAAGGTGCCATTTGGCCACCAAAGTCACAATTAATCGTAAATTTCTTCATATATTATTACTTATCATTTACTATAAATATAATACCATTTTCTATTTCAAATTATATATTAGCATTTTGCGCCGATTCGTCTGTGCCCACCTGTCTTATATACGCTGCGCAGCCTCACCTCCGATGCAAACCTCTAATTCAAAATGAGAAATGGTATTGTTAATGATAATCTAACGATTTATAATATAAAAGAATTTTTACTATAAAAGGGATTTTATTTTTTCATGTAGTTTAAAGTTTGACGCAATTACTAAATCTTCTTGCTTATGGTAATTACCACCAGCTTCTGTTATGAACAATTCTGTGCCTGGATCTAAGATATTACGAGAATTAGTAATTAACGCATCAACTTTTCCTGAAACTAAAAGAGATAAATTATAAATATTAGATTCAAACATACGAAGATTCGTAGAGATATTTTGAGCTAAATTAAAATTACTAAAATTAGTAGCTACTATAGAATCTTTAAAATCATTTATACCAGAAACTCTGACTCTGGAAGCTCCAGATAGATTAGATAAAGAACGTTCTAACCAAACCCCCTTCCCTTTTTCCGTATAATAAATTTCTCCAAGGACTGGGAAATTCATAATTGATTTTTCAGCAACTATTTTATCATATTTTTTATTAATAATCGTCACCATCGTACCAAAAAATGGTAGGGATCGAGAAAGATTTCCAAAACCATCTAATATTTCCACAATAACTGCTCTATCAGAAAATTCAGTATTACTTACAGCTTGATTCTCAAAAATTATAGTTTTGTAATATTTACCTAAAAGCTCATTGAGTCTCTCTAAAGTTTTGCTACAAGATCTGTTGCAAAATATTTCTGTAGCTTTACTAGAAGATTGTAAATTCTCAAGTTCAAAATAATCTCTTTGCAGGAATCTAGATGCTTTTCTTATTGCATCAATAATTAAACTTATATCTTTTTGCATTATTTTGCTCTTTCTACAAATGTTAAATCTTCTGTCTTTACTACTATTTTATCGCCAATATTTAAATATGGAGGTACCGCAACTTTTAAACCATTAGTTAGAATAGATGGTTTATAGGAAGAAGTAATTGTTGCACCTTTTATTACGGGATCGGTTTCTTGAATTTCTACAATTACAGTTTTGGGTAATTTAATATTCAATGGAGCGTCCTTATAAAATTCAACCTCAACCATCATGCCATCTGTTAAAAATGGTAATTTTTGACCAAGCAAATCTTTATCTAGCAATAATTGTTCAAACGATTCTGGTTCCATAAATACTAAATGTTGATCCTCAGAATATAAATACTGCATTTTCTGTTGCTCTAAGAATGCTTTTTCGACATGGTCTGTTGAGCTAAAGCGCTGATTCAGCTTATTACCAGTACGTAAATTTTTCATTTCAACCTGAACATACGCACCACCTTTACCAGGTTTTGTATGTTCTGGATTTTTTGCCACAACCCATAGTTGATTTTCGTAATCTAAAATATTACCTATTTTAATATCATTTGCAGAAATTTTCATAAACTATTCTTTTAAAGTTTTAAAGTTAAATAAGTTAAGTAATGGTGCAGAAATAAAGATAGATGAATATGTTCCAATAAATATACCAAAAAATACTAGCACGCTAAAACTTCTAATTGCCTCACCACCAAGCAATATCAGAGCCAAATTTGCCAAGAGTGTAGTAATTGCTGTTATGGTAGTACGAGATAAAGTTTCATTAATGCTTAAATTTATAATTTGATTCGTAGTCTTGTTACTATATTTACGCAAATTCTCACGTATCCTATCATAAATCACTACAGAATCATTTACTGAATAACCAATCACAGTCAATATTGCCGCAATTGTGCTTAGATTAAAATCTAAGTCTGTAATGCTCATAAATCCAAGAGTAATTATCACATCATGGAATAAAGCAAGCAACACACCCATACCAAAATGCCATTCAAACCTTACCCAGATATATAACATTATCCCTATAAATGATAAAATCATTGCCATAATACCAGATCTGATCATCTGCTCACCAACCTGCGGGCCAACAAAATCAACTTTTCTGTAATCAAACTCATAAGGAAATTTATCCTGCAATGTCTGTTTAATCAAAGCTATATGCTGCATTAAATTTTCTTCACTACTGACACCAACTCGAATTGATAAATCATGTGATGTACCAAAATTTTGTATTACTATTTCACCAATATCAAGGTTTCCCAATATTTGACGCATTTTTGCAAGATCTGGTTCTTTTTCTGCTCGAACCTCAATAGTAATACCACCAATAAAATCTATACCAAAATTAAATTGATACATACTAATCCAGAGCATGCTAATAAATAGCATTATAATTGATAATCCATAACTAAATTTTTTAAAGTTTATAAAGTTAAAATTTGGATTTGAAGGAAGTATTTTTAAAGGAAATATCTGCATCGTAATTTTATATTATATTTTTAAGAATTAGAATAATCGCAGCAATAATACATTATGCTAACAAACAAATCTAGGAAATTAAGTAGTTATAATTATTTTTTATTTGCTATGACCCAATTACTATTTAAATAATCATCTGAATACCTAGACAGATATTGTTGATATGTTCCTTTAAAGTCAACAACTCTCTTTGAAGTTAAAGCTATTACTCTAGTAGCAATACTCGTTGCAAAATCTCGATCATGCGTTACTAATATTAAAGTACCTTCATAAGCAGCTAGAGCTTTTTTTAAAGATTCTTTTGATTCAATATCAAGGTGATTAGTTGGCTCATCTAGTACTAAAATATTATTTTTTTCTAAGATAATTTTAGCAAGTAATAACCTAGCGCCCTCACCACCGCTTAAATGCAGTATATTTTTAGAAACATCGTCATTACCAAATAACATTTGTCCTAAAGCTGCGCGTATAGTTCCAATTGTATCAGTAGTTGCTTGACGTGTTAACCAGTCAATAACACTCATAGTTTCATTAAGTAACTCATGATGATCCTGTGCAAAATATGATATTTGGGCTTCATAACCCCATTCACAATTACCCTCATCAGCCTTAACATGACCTAATAAAATCTTAAGCAATGTGGATTTACCAATACCATTAGCACCAATAATTACGACCTTCTCACCACGATGAATATCAAATTTTACTTTATTAAGTATTACCTTATCATCATAATGTTTTGCAATCCCATCAACTTTTAGCACTTGTTTTCCAGATGGTCTTTTTTGTTTAAAGTTAAATGTAGGAGATATACGAGAGCTTTTTTGAATATCTGGAAGTTCAATTCTATCCATTTGCTTTTCTCGTGATAATGCCTGCCGAGACCTACTAGCACTTGCTCTAAATTTATCAACGAAGGCCTGCATTTTGGCAAGTTTTTTCTCAAGATAATTTACAGCATGCATCTTATGCTCAACTAATTGTGCTTTTTGCTGAACAAATTTATCATAATTACCCGTATAAATATTCACTTCGCCATAATCAATATCCAACGTATGAGTAGATACATTATTTAAAAACATTACATCATGTGAAATAAACAGCAAGACGCCTTTGAATTTCTCTTTTAAATAATTCTCAAGCCAATAAATAGACATGATATCTAGGTGATTGGTTGGCTCGTCTAATAACAATACATCTGGATTATTAAATAGTCCTTGCGCCAAAAGAACACGCAGCTTATAGCCACCTGATAATCTGGATAATGGTTGGTAATGCATTTCTTTTTTGATACCAAGCCCTACAAGCAATTCTGCTGCTAATATTTCCGCTGTATATCCGTCATTATCTGAAATTATTTGCTCAAGTTCCCCTAATCTGTAACCACTAGCTTCATCAAATTCTTCAAGTTCTAATAATTTTTCCTTTTCTTGTATTGCGCTCCACAACTCTTTCTTCCCTGCAATTACTGTATTAATAATTAAGGTATTTTCGTATAAAAACTGATCCTGACTCAAACAACCAATACGAGCATTACGCACTGCTATTACTTCACCATCACTTGGCTCTTCTTCTTTCATTATCAATTTAAAAAAAGTAGTCTTACCCGCGCCATTAGCACCCACCAAAGAATATCGGTTATTAGCATTTAAATCCAGATTTACATCTGTAAATAAAAGCTTAGGACCGTATTGCATGGCCAAATTATTAATTTTAATCATCTATCTAATTATTATTTATTTTTTTGTCAATACAACGTTAATCTCAACATGCAAAAAGGCGAACCATTACTGCCTCGCCTTATATATAGTTCAACGCATGTTTAATATAACTTATTAATTAATACCATTTGTCATTTTGAATTAGAGGTTTGTATTTCAAAGTGAGTCTGCGCAGCGTATGTAGATACACGATCACAAACGAATCGGCGCAAAATGCTATAGTATATAATTAAAATGAGAAATGTTATATTGTATAATCACTATGACATTGGAGAATAAATAGCTCATGCTGTAATAATCAATATACCTAAAAATTTATCAAAATTATATGTCCAGTGCGGCAAAAAATATTAACTCCAACAGAATGTGCCAAGCATGGACGATCTCTATAAACGTGAATTAAAGATAAGAAGATTTGCATATTCATTTACCTAAAATATCTATTTTGAAGCAAAAAACAACCTAAAAATGCTCACCTAGCTATGGCTACGCTCCGCTTTTTAGAACATTTTTTATTTAAAACTAGTTTATTTTATAGTAAATATAAGTTGAACTAATATATATTTTCTAAAAAATATTTTGCAATTTAGATTTTATCCCTTTTACCTTAAACACCAATGCTTAGAGTTTAGCTCTTTTACCTTAAACAGCAATCTATTAAAGGAGAAAAAGATGAGATATAAACTTCATAAAAATAAATTAAACAAATGCATAATTCTTAACTTTATTTAGTATATATAAAATTAGCTAGCTTTTTTCACTTGTTCAACAATATTAGCAAAAGTCTCTGGGTTGTTTACCGCAATTTCTGCAAGCATTTTACGGTCAACCTCAATTTGAGCCTTCTTCATACCTCTTATAAGAGTTGAATAAATCATACCGTGTGTGCGTGCGGCAGCATTAATTCTTTGAATCCATAACCCTCTAAAATCACGTTTGCGGTTTCTACGGTCACGATAAGCATATTGAAGTGCTTTTTCTACTCTTTCTATGGCTATTCTGAAGCAGTTCTTAGACCTGCCCCTATAACCTTTAGCCATTTTAATTATTTTTTTGTGGCGATTTTTTGAAATTTTTCCTGATTTTGCGCGTGTCATACTATTACCTCTTTACTGACTATTTGGAAGAAAAACCTTTTTAATTCTTTTTGCATCTTGATCACAAAGAATTTCGGTACCTCTTAAATTACGAAGTTGAGATTTAGTACGACGTCTCATAAAATGCTGCTTACCGGACTGAGCAGATTTTACTTTACCAGAAGCTGTTAGCTTGAAACGTTTTTTTGCACCAGAGTGCGTTTTCATTTTAGGCATAATTACTCTCTAAATTATTGGCATTTAACAAATATTATTCTGTGCATAAGTGAATTAGGCATGCCAGGGCCACGTCACTTCTATGGTTTGTAGTTATTTTTAATTTATATGTTTACTTCAAAGTGTATAGCAAAAAATTTATTACAGAGCAATAATTATAACCATGATCTGTAATTTCAGCCAAACATAAAATTTATAACATCGAAATCATATAGAAAATATTTTATTTTTGCAAGTAGCTTATTAAGCTCTTGAAAAAATTTTATACTAATTTTATACTAATTAATCACAAGAAATATATATTCCATTATACAAGAGGTGATTTAATGACTGAAAAGAAAATTAACAACAAAACTACCAAGCTAGTAAAAACTAATGAAAAAGAAAATTGCTCTTCAAAAGTTTGCAATAAATCTAAATGCTTTATCTTGATGTTAATAGCGGCAGCTGCATTGGTTGCAATTACATATTCTATGACTAAGTCCTATTATCAAGAAGATAAAAAAACAGCACATAACAAAAACAAATCTACAATAAGCGTTGATTATTACAACGACTGGAAAGAAATCAATCAACATTTTCATGATGATATGAAAGCACTAAGAAACGATATGCTTGAATTTCAAGATGCAATGTTTGATCGATTAAATATTCAAAGAAGAATTCCTGATTTTAGTTTAGATAAAATGTTTAACAAAAGAAAAAGCTTTTATCACCACTCTATCACTAAAAATGACAATGATTATTTAGTCAAAGTTGAAATTCCTGGTTTTACAAAAGAACAAGTTGAAATCAAGCTTGTTGGACACTCTTTGGTAATTAAAGCTGATAATAAAAATCAAGATAATTCAAGACAATTTCAACATATTATGAAATTACAGAATGATATTGATATTGAAAATATTAAATCTAAATTAGAAAATGGTATTTTAACAGTAATAATACCGAGAATAAAACTAAAAACTCAAGCCATCTCTATAGATTAATTAGTGTTTAAAAAAGGTAGCCTGCAATAATATTGCCTACCTTTTTTTCTTATCTTAAAATAAACTAATACCAATTCCCATTTCAAATTATATATTATAGTAAATCAAGTTGAATTTTACGCATTTTTTAATTCATCTTTATGAAATTTATATCTCATCTTTTTCGCCTTCAATGGGTTAGCATTTAAGGTAAAAAAGCTAAAATCTAAATTCCAAAATATTTTTAAAAAAACACATAAACTTCAACTTGATTCACTATAGCATTTTGTACCGATTCGTCTGTGCTCACCTAATCTATATACGCTGTACAACCTCACCTTGAAATACAAACCTCTAATTCAAAATGAGAATTAGTATAATAGATAATCTATTACAATTTACCAATAATGTCTTTAGCTAAAACTTCTATTCGTGATAACTCGTCAGAATCTACGCCCCCAGCTTGGGCTAATGTCGCTTGCCCACCACCGCTACCGCCAAAAATACCAGCTACTTCTTTTATAATTTTACCAGAGTTATATTTTGAGGATATTGCTTTAGAAGATGCAGTCACTATAGATAATTTCTTTCCGCTCTTTGAGATATAAATTACAACTAAATTATCATGCGCTTTAACTAAATTTTCTGCAGATACTCGAATAATTTTAGCATCAAAATTATCAAAAACTTTACAAAGTAATTTTATATTTTGTATTGATATCAATTGATCAGCTAATTCAACTTCAGATAAAGATAACTTTTCTATTTCTAATTTTTCTAACTGCTTTTCCAATTTTTTCTTACCCTCAATAAGGTCGTTAATTTTTTCTATTAATTCATTTTTATTACTTTTTAAACTACAAATCACTTTGTCTAATAGCTTTTCTGTTTTTAAAATTGATGCAAGCGCATGATCTCCGCACACAGCCTCAATTCTTCTTACACCTGATGATATAGCACCCTCGCTAATTATCTTAAACACCCCAATATCACCCGTTCTTTCCACATGAGTACCGCCACAAAGTTCAAATGAATAGGGTTTTTCTTTCCCTTCAAACTTACCCCCCAACGAAACTACTCGCACTTCGGAATCATATTTTTCACCAAATAATGCCATAGCGCCAGATTCTATAGCCTGATCTGTTGACATTAAATTTGTACTTACCTTTGAATTATCACGAATAACAGAATTTACTTGCGATTCTATTAGATATATTTCTGATTTTGTTAATGCTTTTGGGTGACTAATATCAAAACGTAATTTATCTTTTGCAACCAAAGAACCCTTTTGTGTTACATGAGACCCTAAAATATTACGTAATACTGCATGCAATATGTGAGTGGCTGTATGATGAGCTCTTAAGTTTTTTCTATAATCAGAATCAATTTCTAACTTAATTTTATCGCCAACATTAATTTCACCTTTTTCTAATTCACATATATGTGCAATAATCTTACCAAGATATTTAACCGTATTTATAACTTTAATCTTAGCATTCGATGAAGTAATAACACCTATATCACCAACCTGACCACCAGACTCTCCATAAAATGGGGTTTGATTAGCTATTAATGTGAATTTTTGACCAGTCTTAATAAGATTCTTAACCTTATTACCATTTTGTACAAGTGATAAAACTTCACCTTCAGCACTATTTAATGTGTATCCCAAAAATTCTGTTTTACCAAATTCAGACATAATCTCAAACCAAATCATATTAGTTTTAGACTCCCCAGAACCAACCCAATTTTTTCTTGCACGCTCTTTTTGTAAAAGCATTTGCTGATTAAAACTTTCGTTATCAACCGTAATACATTGTTTTTTTAGTATATCTTTTGTTAAATCCAACGGAAATCCATAAGTATCATAAAGTTTAAAAGCAATCTCTCCAGACAAAACTCCCCCTTTCAACATAGATGCAGTTTCTGCATCTAATAACTTCATTCCCCTGTTTAATGTTTTATTGAACCTCTCTTCTTCTTGCTGCAGAATGCTGGATATAAAATCTTCTCCGCGTTTTAATTCCGGGAATGTAGATCCAAACAAATCTACTAATTTGGGTAATAATTTATACATTAATGGTTCGGTAGCACCAAGTTGATGAGCATGCCTCATTGCTCTTCTCATGATACGGCGTAATACATACCCCCTACCCTCATTAGATGGCATAACACCATCTGCAATTAAAAAAGAAGATGAACGCAAATGATCAGCTATTACTCTGTAAGAAAATAACGCCTCATCCTGAGCTTTGATTTTTAAAATAGATTCAGTATAATCAATTAAATCTCGAAAAACATCAATATCATAATTGTTGTATACACCTTGTATTATAGCCGATATACGCTCCAAGCCCATACCAGTATCAACCGATTTATTAGGTAGCAGAATACGTTTATCTTTTGTTATTTGCTCGTATTGCATAAAGACTAAGTTCCAAATTTCAATAAAGCGATCTCCGTCCTCTTCAGGGGTGCCTGGCAAACCACCTGGAATAGACTCACCGTGATCATAAAAAATTTCAGAACAAGGGCCACAAGGGCCAACATCTCCCATTGACCAAAAATTATCACTGGTTGATATTCGTATTATTCTATCATCAGTCAAATTAGCTATTTTCTTCCAATAAGATACAGCCTCATTGTCATCATGATATACTGTTACGTATAATTTATCTTTATTAAGAGCAAATTCTTTGGTTAATAAATTCCAAGCATAATATATTGCTTCTTCTTTAAAATAATCACCAAATGAAAAATTACCCAACATTTCAAAAAATGTATGGTGTCTTGCAGTGTATCCAACATTGTCTAAATCATTATGCTTGCCACCAGCACGTATAGATTTTTGACTTGTTGTTGCTTTTTTATAATCACGCTCCTCAACACCAGTAAATAAATCTTTAAATTGCACCATACCAGAATTTACAAACATTAAACTTGGGTCGTTATGTGGTATTAACGAGCTAGAAGCTACGTGGGTATGATGATTATTTTTAAAATAATCAATAAAACTATTTCTAATTTGCTGTGTAACAAGTTTCTTCATTTTGGTATTATTGGTATAATTAAGTTGGTATATTGATTTAGATTAATCTAAAACCTTGATACTCTAATAAATTTATGGCTAAATTACAATATCAATATAAAAAACTATTTAAAAAAATTCTTACATCATGAAGATGTATATGTTTAACCGATTTAACATAGAGAATGTACTAAAAAAACTAAATACAAGTTTAAATATTTCACCGTAAAATGAATGATCAAATATAAACTTCCTAAATTAAATTATTTTATAAAATAAATAATTAATGTATTTTACTCTAAAAAGCTAATTATTTTTGTTGGAAACAATGGTATTTTTATAAGTGTTTT
>JAHDGL010000032.1 GCA_020627625.1 Alphaproteobacteria bacterium
TATAAGGATCCAAATAATGAAAGAAAATAAAATTTTTGATTTAATAAAAGAACAAATCTCGGCAAATAATGTTGTACTATACATGAAAGGAACTGAGGATTTTCCTCAATGCGGGTTTTCCGCAATGGTAGTTAGTATTTTGCGAGCATTAGGGGTAAAGTTCAAAGATGTAAATATACTCGAGGATCAAGAGCTAAGACAGGCTATTAAAGATTATTCCGATTGGCCAACTATTCCACAGCTTTATATTGCTGGAGAATTTATTGGCGGATGTGATATAGTGCGTGAAATGTATGAAAATGGGGAGCTCTCAGCATTATTAGAAAAGCATAATTAAAATATTAGAGAATATATGAAATAGAAAATAAAAGAATGTAGTAACAGTAACAGTAACAGTAACGGTCACAAAAATTAATCGCACATGTTAAAAGAAGCAATATCAATCAAGAATCTTGTGAAATATTATGGTAAAAAAAACTCTTCCAGCAAACATCTTGCTTTAAATAATCTGAGTTTATCAGTGCCAACAGGGTCTATTTTTGGACTGCTTGGGGCAAATGGAGCTGGCAAATCAACTTTAATCAATATACTAGCGGGCACTGTAATAAAAGATTCAGGCACAGCCAAAATTATGGGGGTTGATATTGATGAATTTCCTAAAAAAGCCAGGTCGCTTATCGGAATAGTTCCTCAAGAGATAACTTTTGATAGTTTTTTTCCGTTGGATCAGGCTCTAGAATTCACAGCAGGATATTTTGGTATTAAACCGCATTTACGTAAAACCGAACAAATTCTCAAGGCTTTAAGTCTATGGGATAAAAGACATGTATTGCCCAGAAAACTTTCTGGAGGGATGAAACGTCGTTTTTTAATTGCAAAAGCAATGGTGCATTCTCCAAAATTATTAATCTTAGACGAACCAAGCGCTGGTGTTGATATAGAGTTACGTACTCAATTATGGGATTATGTTAGAGAGCTAAATAGACAAGGCGTGACTATAATTATTACTACACACTACCTAGCAGAGGCCCAGGAATTATGTGATGAAATAGCTTTCCTCGACCATGGTCAAATTATCAAACAAGATTCTAAAGATAATCTTTTACGAGAATTGGGCGCAAGACATGTTGATATTGAATTTAGTAACTTTGTTAATCTTGAAGATTTCAAGTTTTCAAATAAAATAAATGTACAAAAAATATCGGATAATATACTACGTTTTGAGCTAAATTCTCTTAAAAATGACTATTCAACTCTACTCAAAGATATCCAATTATCTGGTATAAAAATTAAAGATTTACGTAGCCGAGAACCAGATCTTGAGCAAATATTTCATAAGATCATTAAATAACATTTATTAATTATGATAGAAATTCTAGAAAATAGAGGCTTGTTAAGCATTTTAGGTCCAGATGCTGGTAATTTTTTACAAAGCATGACAACAAATAACGTGCTAAGAAATATTTATTCATATAATTATATTTTAAACAACCAAGGGAGATATTTATTTGATTTCTTTGTATATCGGCAAAATTCTGAATCTTATTTCATTGATATTGATCAAGATAGTCTAGAAAATTTAGTAAGGCTTCTGACAATGTATAAGTTAAGAAGGAATCTGGATATAAAAAATATATCTAACGAATATAATATATTATATTCAAAACTACCCGTTGAATCTGACGTAGAATTCTCGCTGCAAGATCCCAGATGTAAAAAGCTTGGATATCGTTCAATGATTAAAAAAGAAAAAATCAACAATTTTAATACAACCAAAGATAGTTTATATTTATTAGATAAGTATGATTATGCTATCATTGATGGCAATATAGATCTTATTTATGATAAATCAATTCCTATAGAATATGGAGCAGAAGAGCTAAATGCAATTAGTTATGATAAAGGTTGCTATGTTGGCCAAGAAGTGATCTCACGCGCAAAATATCAAGGCGTGGTGAGGAAAAATATATTTAAGCTGCAATTTAATAAAGAAATAACAAATGTTAAACAAGGAGATTCAGTAATTGATTCGGAGAATAACAAAATTGGAATTATCTGCTCTATCTATCGTAATCAATCTATTGCGCTGCTTAGAAAAGAAAAAGTATCAAGTTTAAAAGAGCAAATAGCAATTATTGAAAATGAAGTTGCTAATATTGAAACTCCAGCTTGGAGAAGCTAGTAGAAATCTGAAGTTAATAAAAAACAAACTAAGAACCATTCACGTAAAACATTTTTTGGGTCTGTAAAAGCCGTTTTTTGCGCCCCTGTTCCTCGAATATTTGCACATATGCTCCGGGAGGAGTTCTCAAAAGCATCTTTTTCGACGTCTAAAAATGTTTTACGTGAGTGGTTCTAACAAATAGCTTCTTGTACCATTTCTCATTTTAAATTAGAGGTTTGCATTTTAATGTGAGGCTGAGCAGGGTAGATAAATACGTGAGCACATACGAATCCTACAAAATGCTAATAGGTAATTTGAAATGGGAGTTGGTATAATCAACAAAAAACTTATATATTCGATACATATAATACTTGACGGATTTAAAATATTACTTATCATACAAATCTAGCCAGTATTAGAAAATTAACAGGTTAGATATATATATTTATGAATGATAGTTCAGATAATAAATTGTCACCAAGCGAACATTCTCAGATTTTTAACGTTCAGTCTAAATATAAAAAATTCTTAGATTATATTTGGCCTATTAAATGTTCTGAACTACCAAAATTTTTATCAATTACATTATTAATGTTCTGCATTCTTGCAATTCAGAACTTAATTCGAGCGATGAAAGATAGTGTTATTAATACTATGATCGGTACCGAGACTATTTCTTTTTTGAAATTATGGGGAGTGCTACCAGCTTCATTTTTAATAACAATTATCTATGTTAAGCTGGTGAATAATATGAAGGGAGAAAATATATTCTACCTTGTAATGTCTATTTTTGTTAGTTTCTTTCTATTATTTGCGTTTTATTTATTTCCAAATTATGAAATGCTACATTTAAATACTGAAACAGCTCAAAATTTAATCATAAATTACCCTAATTTTAAGTGGTTCATTCTATTACTATCAAATTGGAGTTTTTCTTTATTTTATATAATTGCAGAATTGTGGCCTACAGCAATATTTGCACTTTTATTTTGGCAATTTGTAAATAATATCACAACAATTGACGAATCAAAAAGATTTTACCCTTTATTTGGTTTGTTTGGCCAATCTGGTTTATATTTATGCGGCCAGTTTTTAGTGAATTTGCCTGCAATGAACCAGTATATAACTGAACTATTTAATCTAAACTCACCAAAGAGCGTAATCTCTATCCAATTAGTTATAATCGTAGTAACTATCTTAGCAACAATAGGCATTCTAACATTTTGGTTATTAAATCATCGTATTTTAAATATATCTGCAACTGAAGATCTACAATTTAGGGTCAAAAAAAATCAGATTACTTTAAGAGAAAGCTTGAAAATGGTTGCAGAGTCCAGGTATATAAGGCTAATCGCAATTTTGTTAGTATGTTATGGTTTTGCAATTAACTTAGTTGAAGGGCCTTGGAAAGCAACAGCTAGTCAACTTTATAACACTCCTACTGAATTTGCTTCTTTTGTTGGTAATTATTTAAGCTATACAGGTATTTTGACTATTATTTTTGTGCTTCTTGGTTCAAATATAGTTCGAAAACTTGGATGGATGTCAGCTGCTATTATTACTCCTTTTATGGTGTTAATTACTGGTCTTGGCTTTTTTCTAATTACAAATTTTGATCCTGTTGCGACTTTGATGATGATGTCGTTTTCTTTCTCGGATCCAATAATGTTAGGGGTAGTAATAGGCGCGGTGCAGAATGTTCTGAGTAAATCTAGTAAATATACATTATTTGACTCTACTAAAGAAATGTCTTATGTGCCTCTTGATCAGCAGCTAAAAACTAGAGGTAAAGCTGCAGCTGATATGTTAGGTGTTAAACTTGGTAAATCTGGCGGAGCGCTTTTACAATCTACAATATTTATTATTTTACCAGCGGCTACTTATTCTTCGATTTCATTATTCTTAATGTGTGCATTTGGTGTAATATGCGTAGTTTGGATCTGGGCGGTGTACGAGCTAAATAAAGAATATAAGGCTGCATGTGCAAATAAAGTAGATGATTCACTATATAATTAACTTCAACTTATAATTAACTTCAATTTAATTTAGTATATAATTTGAAATGGGGATTGGTATAAGTTATTATAATTTTTTGTATTTTATTTTGTATTACCTAGGAAATGGCAATAAAGAATATGTAGACAGGTAGATATAAAATCTACTTGCCTACAATATAATATAATTACGCTATTTTTGATAAGGATTTTACTAAATTATTTACTGCGCTTTGATGGTCTGAATTTTCAATTTTCATGAAGTTACGTGATATCTCTATACACATACGTTGGTGCTGAGTCATTATTGGTTCTTGAGAGGCTTGCTCTAAGCCATCATAAAAATATGATGTGTCTTTTTCAAGTGCTTTTGCAATTAGGACTAGTCTTCCAACAGAAATTCTGTTAGTGCCTTTCTCGTATTTTTGTAATTGTTGGTGTGTTACACCTATAGATTTTGATAATTGTTGACGAGATAAGCCTTTTGCAAGTCTTAGTGAATAAATTTTCCCACCAATAAATTGATCAATTTCAGAAATATAATCGTTTTTACGTGCCATGTTGATATTTGAATATTTTAAGGTTAAACATTAGGTTGATAATGATAATCTAATGATAACCAAAATGCAAGCATTATTTAATGCAATTTAACTATTTCGTGATGTTTTTGTGCTAATAAAAATTTTGATTTTGATTAGTTCTTCTGCTTTTTCTTGGTATGTAATCCATAATTCGGGTTAGTTATAATTTGTACAGAGCTGTATATAAAAATTTATATACAGTAATTGTATTTGAGTAATTGTATTTGTAGCCTGATTCATTGTAAAAAATTTATAATGACAAAACTCATGAAAAAAGATATATTTTTTGTGTATTTTGGTTTTATATAAAAAAATTATATTAAATGAAAAAGCTAGTATGTAATTTATACCAAGCTATCATTAACATGATAGAACATGATGGCATAGAGCATTCTGGTTATATGTCATTTATGGTGTTAGTATCGATTTTTCCATTTTTTATTTTTATTCTAGCTTTTACCAGTTTTTTTGGCGCTTCAGAGCTTGGGGAAAAATTCATTGCCTTAGCTATAGAAAATATGCCAAGTCATTCTATTGACTCTATAAAGTCAAGAATAAACGAGCTTATGAATGCGCCACCTCAAGGCCTTCTTACTTTGGCGGTATTAGGTACTATTTGGACATCTTCATCATTTGTGGAGTGTTTGAGAACCATATTAAATCGAGTGTATGAAATAAAATCTCCTCCTAATTATGTTTTTAGGCGTTTGCTGAGTATAGGTCAATTTTTAATTATTAGCTCGGTAATTTCATTAGCTATGTTGATATTGGTTCTTATACCGATTGGACTTACAAAAATACCTTCATTTTTGCAATTAATAGAAGGCTACAAAGCTTGGTTAAATATTGCAAGATACGCAATGATTTCATTGTCTTTATTTTTAAGTGTTTGTGCTTTGTATTATACTATACCTAACGCTAAGCTGAGATTTGTAGATGTAACACCTGGTGCTTTTATAACAGTTTTGGGTTGGGCGATTAGTGGTTATTTATTATCAAAATACTTAGTATATTATAATCAACTCAGTATAGTCTATGGCTCGCTTGGTAGCATTATCGTTACTCTCATATTTTTTTACATAGTAAATATGATTTTTATTGTGGGAGCTGAATTTAATTATATATCAAGAAGAATGAAGTGATTAATATTATCTCTCCTGCAAAATCAATGGATTTTGAATCAGAAAGTATAAATTTAGATCAGTTAGATGCTCAATTAGATTCAGAAAATTTGAAGTTAGATTCAGAATCGCTAAAAAAGCAAGAATCTACTAATCAACAACTTATTAATCAACAGTTTATGTTGGTACTTAATAAACTAAGGTCATTATCGGTTGATCAGATATCTAAAATAATGAAAGTTGGTGAGAAAATAGCCAAGCTAAACTATCAGCGCTTTCAAGAATTTGATAAATTACCAGAGAAGGAAGCTTTATTTGCTTATAATGGTGATGTATATAAAAATATCGATACTAAGACACTAAATGCTCAGAGTTTAGGTTTTGCGCAAAATCATTTAAGAATAATTTCTGCTTTATATGGTTCATTATCACCATTAGATAAAATAAGAGCTTATCGATTGGAAATGGTCAGTAAATTAGATGATTTAGCACCAAAGGGAATGGCTTTATTTTGGCAAGATGTAATTACTGATCAATTAAATTTAGAATTATCTAATCATAAAAATAAATTTTTAATCAATATAGCTTCTAATGAATATTTTGCAGCTATTAATCGTAAGAAATTTAATTATCCAATCATCAATATACATTTTCGTGAGATAAGAAATGGTATGGTTCGAAATATAGCTATAAATTCCAAGAGAGCTCGTGGTATGATGGCAGATTACATAATTAGAAATTATATAGATTCGCCAGAAGAGATAAAAATATTTAACGTAAATGATTATAAATTTGATGTTAGTATGTCTGACGATTATAACTTTTATTTTTTACGTCAATCACTGCAAGTTATGGATAAATAATTTCTGATTTACTTATGTATATTTCGAGTTAGCATAGTAATTTTTATTTTTCATTTAATTAATTTTCAATTTAACGCAAATTGATGTATAATCGCAAAAAATTTATTAATTGTGAATAGCTATAGGAACAAAAATGTTTGATTATAATTCCGCATTTAAGAATCAGGTTCAGCAAATAAAAGACGAAGGACGATATCGTGATTTTATTGGTTTGCAGAGGCATGCAGGCAAGTTCCCACAAGCATCTTGGGGAGAAAACCAGCAGGATATTACAATGTGGTGTATTAATGACTATCTTGGCATGAGTCAGCACCCAGAAGTTACACAGGCTGCTAGTAAAGTAATATTAGAAGATGGTGTTGGTTCTGGTGGAACAAGAAATATTGGTGGTAATAATTATGCAATTGTGAATCTTGAGAAGGAAATTGCTGATTTACATCAAAGAGATTCCGCGCTTGTTTTTACTTCTGGATATGTGTCAAATGATGCAACATTAACTTCTCTTGCTAAGATAATGCCAGATTTGGTTTTTTTATCAGATGAATTAAATCACGCTTCAATGATATCAGGTATTCGTAATTCTAGAGCTCCTAAACATATTTACAAGCATTTAGATATGGATCATTTAGAAGAAATACTAAAAACGATTGATATTAACACTCCTAAAATCATAGTATTTGAGTCTGCTTACTCTATGGATGGCTTGATCTCCCCGATAGAAAAAATTTGTGCTCTTGCTAAGAAATATAATGCTATGACTTATATTGATGAGGTGCACAGCGTTGGTCTTTATGGTAATAGAGGCGCCGGTATTGCTAACATGTTAGGTTTTGAAGATCAAATAGATATTATTCAAGGAACGTTGGCAAAAGCTTACGGTGTTATTGGTGGTTATATTGCTGGCGATGCTGATTTAATAGATGCAATAAGGCTAACAGCAAGTGGTTTTATTTTTACTACTTCTCTGCCTCCAGCTATTGCAACAGCGGCGCGTGCTAGTATAAAGCACCTTAAGAAATCAGATCTAGAACGTAATATCCATCAAAAAGTAGTTTCTATGGTTAAAGAGTCGCTAACTCAGGCTGATATTAATTTTGTTAAGAATGAAAGTCATATTGTTCCAATAATTATTGGTGATCCAGAATTGACTCGTAGGGCTTCACAATTATTGATAGAGAAGCATAGTATTTTTGTGCAACATATTAACTTCCCCACAGTGCCAAAGGGCACGGAAAGATTGCGTATTACTCCAACTCCTGCACATACTGAAGAAATGATAGAGAAGCTTACTTTTGCTTTGCTTGATGTTTTTTCAATTCTTAATATAAATACTAAGGTAGAAGAAGCTGCGTAAGATATAATCTGCATAAATAATAGTAAAAAATAGTCAAATAATGGATAAGTTAAAATAATTGATATGTTAAAATTCCCTGATATTGATCCAGTTATTATATCATTTGGCCCGCTTGCAGTATCGTGGTATTCGCTGTCTTACCTTGTTGGAATTTTGCTTGGTTGGTTTTATATATTAAAATTGATTCGTATTAATAAATCTACCAATTTGAATATAAATATAAATAATAATAATTTGATCACAAAACAACATATTGATGATTTTATTTCATGGGTAATTATCGGAATAATCATAGGTGGTCGTCTGGGTTATGTGTTATTTTATGATCCGATAAAATATTTCTCAAATCCAATTGAGATTCTCAAGACATATGAAGGCGGTATGTCTTTTCATGGTGGAATAGCCGGTTATGTTGCAGCTTCTGCAATATTTGCAAGATTAAATAAAATTAGTTTCTTAGAGCTTACAGATTTATCTGCATCTGCTGTGCCGATTGGTTTGTTTTTAGGACGTATTGCTAATTTTATTAATGGTGAATTATATGGTAGAGTAACTGATGTTGCTTGGGGTTTCGTTTTTCCAAGAGGCGGATTGCAGGCGCGCCACCCTAGTCAGCTTTATGAGGCAGCTCTTGAAGGATTAGTTTTATTCTTCATTATGTTTATTGCTATATTTAAATTTAAATCTTTAGAAAAAAGAGGTTTTCTTTCTGGTCTATTTTTGATTTGTTATCCAATATTTAGGATAATAGTTGAGTTTTTTCGTGAGCCAGATGCGCAAATAGGTTTTTTAGCTGAGTGGTTTACAATGGGACAGTTGCTTAGTATACCGATGTTATTATGCGGTGTATTATTAATTTTTTATAGCAGAATAAAACAAGAAAATGCCAATAGATTCTAAGATTAGAAAGATTATAGAATCTAATGGCCATATCAAAATCGATGATATGATGCAACATGTTTTGTCTAATCATACAAATTCATATTATAGAGCAGTTCAAGATATTGGCAAATATGGAGATTTTATTACTTCTCCAGAAATATCGCAATTATTTGGTGAGATCATAGCTCTTTGGGCAATTGAGAAATGGCAAGATCTTGGCTCTCCTAAAAAATTTCTTTTGCTAGAATTAGGCCCAGGGCAGGGTAAATTAATGCAAGATTTTTTACGTGTTGCAAAATTAGTGCCTAAATTTTTTGATGCAGCAAAAATTTATTTATTAGAAATTAATTCGAATTTTGTTACAAAGCAACGTGATAATCTTAGCAAATATGAAAAAGATATCCAATGGATATCAGATGTTAAACAAATACCAGAAATGGTTTCCATTATTATATCTAATGAATTTTTTGACGCTCTGCCGATCAAACAATATATGAAAGTCAAAGATAAATGGTTTGAGTCAATATTGGTTATTGATCCTTTAGATGAGCGTATTAAATATGATAAAATGGAGCTAGGCAACCCTTTGCAGGAGCAATTATTGAACGACCATATCAATGCATGCGATGGGGCAATTATTGAAGAATCAATCGAATCATTAGAAATAATCAGGTTTCTTAGTCAGCATCTATATAAGTATGGAGGTGCAAATTTAGTAATTGATTATGGTTATAATATAAAAATTCTAGATCGCACCAGGGGGCAGTATAATTCGACTTTGCAGGCAATTAAGAATCATAAATATCATTCTGTGCTGAGTTCTCTTGGTGAAGCAGATCTTACAGCACATGTTGATTTTAACGCTTTAGCAAAAGCTGCATATGAAAGAGGAATTAAGAATCATTCTATATCATCTCAGCGGGATTTCTTATTAAAATATGGTATTGAGATACGTCTTGAAGATTTGAAAAGCAAAGTCTCGAGCAAGCAAGGTGATTTGCTTGAAAGGCAAGTTTCTCGCCTTATTGCAGAAAATCAAATGGGTGAATTATTCAAAGTTTTGGAGTTTTGCCATAGCATTGATAACAAAATTAGTGGCGGTTAAATCATTGACTAACGGTTATGACTACCACGACCGCGAGAATTGTTGCTTTTGTTAACAAAAGTGGCGCCAGCTGTTTGTTGGTTTGCTCGTGTTTTTGCTTTTTGTATACCTTCTTTTAGTTCGTTTATTCTATCATTTATTCTTGTGACTCCTTGTTCTGTCAATGCTTCTCTTATAGATTTAGGCTCTTTCTTAAATTTGTCTTTAACAATACAACTAACAAGAAATTTTATTCTTTCTTGAGGTTTTGGGTTTGTTAAAAATTGTAAAACATTTTGTGTTTCGATTGATTTGCTTAATCTTTGAAGCTGTTGTTTGTTGATTCTAATTGGATTGTTAAAGCTCTTAGTTTCTAATTTTGTTCTTGTTGGTTTGTTGTTAAAATCCCATTTATCTAACCATTTTTCATCTGCTGACTTGGTTTTTTCTGAAATTGGTGTTGTTTCGTTAAAATTCCATGTATCTAACCATTTTTCATCTGCTGACTTAGTTTTTTCTATTGGTAAAGGGGTGGTATCTAATTTCTTTTCTATTTCTTCTAATTCTTTTTTGTTTAGTGGTATGTTCCGAACACGACTAGGTTCATCTATTTTTACTTGTTCAAAGTGTTTGTATGGGTTTTCTTGTTTTTTTTCTGTTGGTAATGGCTCTTCTTTTATATTGTCAAGATTAAAGAATCTTGTGCTGTCGTTAAGGTTTTGTGTATTTGGAGTTTCGTTCCATATATAATCTAATTCGTCTTGAGGTATTATATTAGTTTTTTTTTGTGTTTGGTTATTTGGAAGGTTTATTAATTTTTGCAGAGTTTGTTTTGCATTTTCCCATAGAGTAGCCATTTTTACCTCTCTTGTTTTACGTAACTGGTTCTTAATTTAATAATTTAAAATTACTATCTACCAATATTGTTATTAGGATTTTTGATAGTGTCTCGGCCTTTGGTATTCATTTTCCCGTGATTAGTATTTTTTCTAAAATTGGCTTTTTTAATGATATCTTCTGCTTGTTGTTGTAAAGATTTTGTGTTTTGTGATTTTTTAAAATCGTTTGCTTCATTCTGCAAGAGATTTTTAATTCTTTTATAATTATTGTTTAATTTTTTTAAAGGCGGTTTATCTTCGCTGTAATATAATTGTGTAGTTTTTTCTAATTCTTTTTTGTATTTTTGTTTTATTTGATAAATATATTCGTTGATTTTTTCTTTTAAGGCTAT
>JAHDGL010000033.1 GCA_020627625.1 Alphaproteobacteria bacterium
CTTTCCAAGAATCATTCTGTTGCGGATATTTCTGATATGACCGGCTTATCTATTACTGATATTGAAAAGTTTAGAACCTAAACCGAACTCCTATAATTTTTATATATTTACATATTATAAAAAAAGACCATATGTATGGCTTGCTGTTGACCGAGACAGAAACAAGGTTATTGATTTTCAGGTAACCAAAAGCAGGGGTTTTAGTTCATATTACCCTATGGCCTTTAGGTTAGAATTGAAATATAATATAGAGGTGCCCGTTGGTATATTCTAGGATGAAGCGCAACGATTAAGTTGTAAATTAATATCCCAAGCTTCATTAGGAGTCAAGAAGTTAAGACATTTTTTAGGTATTGTAAATTATCATGACAGTGGAGAAAAAGTATCTTATAGTGTAATAATCAATATAACTCAATAAAGAACGCCCAGATGCTTTTCGGTTTTACGAAAAACGGGGATTTAAAGCCAGTCACGAAGGTATGAAATTATATTTAAAAGAGGAGTTATGAATCAAGTTATTATAATAAATGCTCCGTCTTGTGCCGGTAAGACAACTATAGCAAAAGAAATATGCAACCAAACAAATAATAAGTTTGTGCATTTGCAAATTGATAAAGCTGGTGAATTTTATGGGACTATTTTTCCTAAAGGTTTTACATTTGCTGAAAATACTCCAGGTACAGAGGAGAATGATGATGGCCTCAAGGGATTATTTAATAACAACAGATTAGCGCGTCGTAAGGTGGTTGCCTCTATATTACTTGCTACCGCAAAAGAACTACTAAGTCAAAAGTGGAATGTCGTTATAGATACAGCATTAGATGGACCAGATTCAAAAGAATTAGCGGCACTTTATATGGAATATTTACATGGTAATAGTATCAGATTTGTTGGGATATATTGTCCGCTTGAAGAAAGATTAAAGAGATTAAAAAGCCGTATGGATAACCTGTTCCTGACAAAAGAGTTTATCATCAATCAAACCAAGCAATATGATGTATTCGAATCGTGCAAAGAGCTTTATGATATTTGGTTCGATAGCTCTTTGTTAAATGGTGAAGAGGTCGCTTCTAAAATATTAGAAGCTATAAAAGGTGAAAAATTATGGTCCCAAATCTCAAACTCGCAAAAAAACTAATAGCCTCTCAATTTCCTGAATACGCAGATTTAACTGTAACCGAGGTTAAGCAACAAGGCCACGACAACATAACTTATCGAATTGGTGATGATATGCTTATCCGCATGCCAACAGCTGAAAGCTATGCTCTAAAGGTACCTAAAGAGCAAGAGCTGTTGCCAAATTTAGCAAAGCATTTAAGTATCGCAATTCCTGCGCCTATAAAAATGGGCAAGTCATCTTATGATTATCCGTATCTATTTTCTATCTATAACCTCATTATTTAAACAACCAAATAACCCTTTTTTAATAGTTAGTAAGCATAAGAAAGGTTGTTGTTTAACACCTCCCAGAAAATCATGGATTAGACTTTTAAAAGTAGCTAACATTGAAAATGTTAGAATCCATGATTTACGTCATACGAATGCTAGTATTGCACTTCAAACGCGAATTTAGGATAAACAAAATTGCATATTTACGTATAGATTGACACTTTTTAGCAAAAAATAACCCCAAAAATACTCAAATATCTACGGATATTCTCCGTTTTTTGAGAACATTTTTTATTAAAAATTGCCTAATCTATACAAAAATCTGCTAAATTTCTTATCCTAAATTCGCGTTTCAAGCAAAAATTCCTTTGGAAATTATTGGTAAACGCCTAGGTCATAAAAATATCGGAACTACTATGAAATATGCTCATATTGCTGATGATAACATAAGACAAGCTACAAATAGCTTAAGTGATACTTTTGGCAAAGCAATGGGCATTTGATTCTTCTAATTTGTATATTAGTATTATAAGATATTGATACAGATACAGAAACTCAAAAAAAGAAAAAATTGAATAATCATTACGTTGAATATATCTTAGAATTATTAACAACATTTGGAAATGTTACAGCCAAAAGAATGTTTGGTGGTTATGGTATTTACAAAGAAAAAATAATATTTGCTCTCATTGCTGATAATGAGTTATATTTCAAGGTGGATGCTACAAATAGAAATGACTATAAATTGCATAATTCTACGCAGCTAATTTTCGAATCAAAAGGTAAAAAATTAGCAATGCCATATTGGAAAGTTCCGATAGAAATATTAGAAAATGAAGATATGTTAATTCAATTTGCTGAAAAATCTTATAATATTTCCTTATTAAAAAAATCGTAAAACAGACTCTCTTTTTAAATATTCTTGCAAAATTCTGAGCCAGCAATAAGCTAGCAACAGAAGTTGAAATAACATGATTTATTGTCATTTATTATGTGACTTAAATCACTGGCTTGAGCTAAATAGGCTCTTGTTCTATCCCTTATAAAAGCTGGCAATCCCTTATGTTTCGTATGGTGGAGCCAGGCGGGATCGAACCGCCTACCTTTTGAATGCCATTCAAACGCTCTACCAAATGAGCTATGGCCCCTATGATATATATGTTTATCTCATTACAACTAAAAATATGCAAGTCTATTGAGTTAGTGCGCGCTAATCGTGCACTGAAAATTATGGTTCATGCAAAGATAATATAATAAATTATAGTTAGATAATATACTAAATTATAGTTTGTTTGCAAGTATATATTATGTTAATTAATAGTGTTATAAAAATAAATTAGAAAAATAATATTTATTATTTTGTCAACAGCTTGTTGAGCTTACTTTAAATTCATACATCATGCACAGAAACGTTTAAAGACTAAATAAATTTTTTATGAAAACAGAAAAAAAACATCAAATATTGAATCGAAGTTTTGCTAGACGTGTTGGTAAAGCTTTATCCGCATTAAAACAAAATTTAATTGATGTGGAATTACCAAAACATTTATATAATCCAGAGCGCTTTAATGAAAAGATAAATAATACTAATTATAATAAGGTGTTTTTAGAAATTGGCTTTGGCATGGGAGAGCATTTTGTCAATCAGGTTAGATCTAATCAAAATGCTTTATATATTGGCGTTGAGGTTTATATTAATGGTGTTGCAAGCGCGTTGAAAGAAATAAAAGATTGTAACAATTTTATGTTATGGCCAGATGATCTTGATTTAATCTTACCCGATATTCCTAAAAATTCTATAGATGGTATTTATGTTTTATTTCCAGACCCTTGGCATAAAAAGCGAGCCCTGAAAAAGCGTTTATTTAATCAGATACGTTTGAATTATTTTAAAGAGAAGCTAAAAAGTAAAGGCTTCATTGCTTTTGCCTCGGATATTGAAGATTATTTTCACGATGTCCATAAACTAATTGATGCTGACTCAGATTTAATTATTAGTAATAATGATTTTTCAAACCCGCATCCTGGTTATATTCAAACAAAATATCATAGCAAGGCAATAAAAGAAGGGCGTACAGCTAAGTTTATCCAGAGTTGTTTAAAGGATTAGAGTTGCGCTCTAAGAATCCAGTCGAATCAAGCATTGATTTAATATAATATTATATGTATATTATTTTTTAGATTGTTGAAATTTTTAATAAATTGAGTTGAATTATGAATAAATTTATAGGTCAGTTAACACCAGATTTTACTGCAAAAGCAGTAATGCCAGATAATTCCATAGAAGATAATTTTAATTTGAAAGAATATTTAGACGGTAAAAAGGCTATTATCTTTTTCTATCCGTTGGATTTTACCTTTGTTTGTCCTTCGGAAATCATCGCTTTTAACAATAGATTAGGTGAGTTTTCTTCTAGAAACACTAAAGTTATAGCTGTGAGTGTTGATTCGCATTTTGCTCATCATGCGTGGAAAAACACTCAAGTAAGCAAGGGTGGAATTGGTAATATTCAATTCCCAATCGTTTCTGATTTAAATAAAGAAATTTCTAAATCATATGATGTTTTAAATGCTGATGGCGTTTCTTACAGGGCTACTTTTCTTATTGATGAGGAGTTTAACATCAGGCATTTCTTGGTTAATGATTTACCATTAGGGAGAAATGTTGATGAAACATTACGCATGATTGATGCTTTGGATCATCATAATGCTAATGGCGAAGTATGTCCAGCTGGTTGGCAAAAAGGTGAGAATGGTATGAATCCAACTCAGCAAGGTGTTTCTGATTATCTGACATCAAACGCTGAAACATTATAGTTTATTATAAATGCTTGATAATTTATTTGTTAGAAGTTGTGATTCTAAATATTCTAATGAAACTATTGATATTTTACGTTTAATTAGAAGTGAGAATGTTGGTCCTAGAACTTTTATTCAATTGATTAATTTTTTTGGCTCGGCTAGTAAGGCAATAGAAAATATAGCCGATTTTTCTTTAAAAGGCGGAAGGCGTAAACCAATTAAAGTATTTACAAAAGCTGATGCTGAGAAAGAAATTGAAAGATTGACTAAAAATAAATCTTATTTACTGACTTATAAGGATTTTAACTACTCACAGCTTCTGCTGCAGATAGATGATTTTCCGCCGGTTATCTCATATAAAGGTAATGTAGAATTGTTAAATTCAGAAAAATCTATAGCAATTGTTGGCTCCAGAAATAGTTCGATTAATAGCAGAGCATTTGCTAAGAAAATATCTTCTGATTTAATCAAGGAAGGTTATGTAACTGTTTCTGGATTAGCAAGAGGTATAGATACTGCTGTGCATGAAGTGAGTGGTTCGCAAAATATTGCAGTAATAGCTGGCGGCATAGATCATATTTATCCGCAAGAAAATAAAAAACTATATGAAAAAATTATATCAGAGGCTTTATTAATAGCAGAATTGCCTATTGGTTCAAAACCTCTAAGTCAGCACTTTCCCCAGCGTAATCGGATTATCTCAGGACTATCTTTGGCAACTATTGTAATAGAGGCTGGCTTAAAATCTGGTTCGTTAATTACTGCTAATTATGCGCTTGAACAAAATCGCGATGTTTTTGCGGTGCCTGGTTTTCCTTCTGACCCGAGATGTATGGGTAGTAATCAATTAATAAAAGATGGTGCTCATTTACTAGAATCGAGTCAAGATATTATTTCTAATCTTCAATCATATAAAAAATTAAAAAAATCTCTTGAAGAATCATCAGATTATGATAATAACTTTAAGATCCCAGTTGATAGTGCTAATTTGCAAATTCAAACAAAAGATAGAGAGCTTATAGTTTCTATGCTTTCTTCGACGCCAATTACATATGAATTACTTGCAAGTGAAACAAAGCTTGCAATGCCACTAGTTTATACTATATGTTTAGAATTGGAGCTTGCCGGCAAGATTGCTAGACATGCTGGAAATAAAATTTCATTAATATATTAATTTAGATACTCATATGAAGCTAGTAATTGTTGAGTCACCCGCAAAGGCAAAAACAATAAACAAATATCTCGGTAATGATTTTAAAGTTATAGCATCTTTTGGTCATATAAGAGATTTACCATCCAAGAATGGCTCTGTTTTGCCTGATGAAGATTTTTTGATGAAATATAATATTTCTGATGGTTCTAAAAAATACGTTGATGAAATTGTTAAATTGGCTAAAAAGGCTGACCTTGTTTATCTAGCTACGGATCCTGACCGTGAAGGTGAGGCTATTTCTTGGCATGTTATGGAGGTGTTAAAAGAAAAAAAGATTATTACTGATGATACGCAATTTAAGCGTATTGCCTTTAATGAGATTACCAAAAAATCTGTTCTGGCTGCTGTTGCATCACCTAGGTCAATAGATTCAGATTTGGTTAATGCTCAGCAAGCAAGGCGTGCTCTTGATTATTTAGTAGGTTTTACTTTATCCCCAATATTATGGCGTAAATTGCCTGGTTGTCGTTCAGCGGGCAGAGTGCAATCTGTTGCATTACGTTTGATTTGTCAGCGCGAAAATGAGATTGAACGTTTTATTAGTAAAGAATATTGGGACATCTTATTTGATTTGGCCAATAGTATGGGGAAGAATTTCTCTGCAAAATTATCTTATATTGATGGTAATAAACTGGAGAAATTTTCGATTACTGATAAAAAAATGGCTAATGAAATAGTTGCTCGCTTACAAGGGCAAAATTTCACAGTAAATTCTGTTAAAAAGAAACAGCAAAAAAGAAAACCACCTGCGCCTTTTATTACATCTTCCTTGCAACAAGAGGCATCTAGAAAACTTGGTTTTGGTGCTAGGAAGACTATGCAAATTGCACAAAAATTATACGAAGGTATAGATATTGGAGGTGAAACAGTTGGATTAATTACTTATATGAGAACAGATGGTGTGACTTTAGCAACTGAGGCGATTAATTCTATTAGATCTTTGATAGAGAGTAAATATGGTGATAAATATTTACCTTCAAGCCCTAGAATTTATAAATCAAAAGCCAAAAATGCACAAGAAGCGCATGAAGCAATTCGTCCAACCGATATTTCTTTATTACCTGAAAAATGTTCGGATAAGTTAGACAAAGATCAGTTGCGTTTATACGATTTAATCTGGAAAAGAACTATGGCTTGTCAGATGGAAAGCGTAACTATTGATATGGTTGGGGCTGATCTTGTGACGGATGATAAGAATTTTATAGCACGTGCTACGGGTTCTACAGTATCTTTTGATGGTTTTTATAAAATTTATCAAGAGGGTGTTGACGATAGCAAAGAAGAAAATAATAAAATGTTACCTCCTCTTGCAGAAGGAGAAATTATTAATACTAAAAAGATTAATCCAGATCAGCATTTCACAGAGCCACCTCCAAGATATTCTGAAGCAAGCTTGGTAAAACGTATGGAAGAATTGGGAATAGGGCGTCCATCAACTTATGCCTCTATAATATCAGTATTGCAGGATAGAAAATATGTTACTATTGATAAAAAACGTTTCTTTCCAAGTGATTTAGGGCGATTAGTTACTGTATTTTTAGAAGGCTTCTTTGCAAAATATGTTGAATATGATTTTACTGCAGATTTAGAAACGGATCTTGATAAAATTGCGGAAGGGACACTTGCGTGGAAAAAGCTAATGAGTGATTTTTGGACTGGTTTTAATTCTAATATTGATAAAGTTAGTGATCAGCCAATTGGTGATGTAATAAATTATGTACAAGAGTCTTTAGATTTTTATTTATTTGGTGAAAAAGATAGCGAGGAATACGCAAAAAATAAGAAATGCCTAGTTTGTGCAAGTGGCATGCTAAATTTAAAATTAGGTAAATACGGTGCTTTCTTGGCTTGTAGTAATTACCCTGATTGTACATTTAAAAAGCAAATTAGTAAGAATGATGCGGATGATTCTCAGGCAATGGTTTCATTTACGGATAATACTAAAGAGCTGGGGGTAAACTCTGAAGGCATCAATGTATATCTTAAAAAAGGCCCGTATGGTTGGTATGTACAGGCAGGAGAGGTTGTTAAAGGAAAAAAAGATAAACCAAAGCGTAGCCCCTTACCAGCTGGAATAAACCCAGAACATTTAGATTTACCTACTGCTATAAAACTATTGTCATTACCCCTGCATGTGGGTAATCATTCTGAAACTGATGAAGAAATTTTAATGGGAATAGGGCGTTTTGGTCCATATTTAAAATATCAAAAGAAATTTGTTTCAATACCAAAATCTATAGACCCTTTTTCTGTAGATTTACCTCAAGCAGAGAAGATTATTGCCAATAACGCGTCCAAACCTAAAAAAACAAAAACAACTACAAAGGCAAAGAAAAAATAAATTTCTATTGTAATTTGTCTGTATTTTATCATTGCATCACCTTCTTTTTTTTAGGTTTGTGCTATATGAGTATATTTTAAATTTAAATCATTTACTAGTAAGTGAATACATTAATTTACCGATTAAATCTTCTATGTTTAAAGCAGATTGAGTAAACTTAATTTTTCCCGTGTCGCTTAAATTATACTCTGAGCCACCTGGGTTAATACGAATAAATTTTGAACCTAGTAATCCAGAAGTAGCTATAATTGCTCTAGAATCTATAGGTATCTCTACTTTTTCATCGATATAAAGCCTTATACCAGCATAGTAAGTGTCAGAATTCAATATAACATCCTCAACATACCCTACCTTAATGCCAGCTATTTTTACATCAGCACCTTCTACAATACCATCAATATCCTGAAAATTAGCAATTACATTATAGCCTTTTTCAATATTATTAGTATTGCTTTTTTGATAAGCGAAATTCAAAAATAAAGCTGCTATTATTAATATTACAACACCAACCAAAGTCTCAATTGTATTTTGTTTCATCACTAACCCTCATTTGGATTCCATTTTGAATAGGTTTTTAACTTTATATTTTTATATTGAGCCGGATTATAGGCATATTTAGTTCCAGTTAGATTAGGCTCATATTTTTGCTGCCAATCATATGTTTTAGCATTATTAGATGGTATATCATCACTAATATAATGCAACCATGAATGCCACATTGGGGGCACTTTAGAAGTTTCGCCATTGCCATTATACACCACAAAACGCTTATTCCTGCCTAGATAATTCTTGTTCTTACTAGAAAAATAACTGTTCCCAAATTGATCTATACCAATTTTTTGACAAAAACATTTAATCCATAATTTATCTATAAAGGACATTTGTTTAATTTTTTTAATTATTTTTTAAATTTCTTTTCTGGGGTAGTATGATGAATTTGAAGTCTATGATCTTTCTATTTGAATACAAATTATTATAAAGCCAAAGAAATTTTATGTATTTTTTTTCTCTTTTAACTCTATTTTTGCCAGCTCTTTAGCCTCTACGGCAAGAGTGTCGGCAATTTCATTTCCTTCATTCCCCGAATGACCTTTAACCCAGCGCCACACAATATCATGTTTTAGCATTTCTTGTTTTAAGTTTTTCCATAATTGAGCATTTTTTACTGGTTTATTATCGCTTTTTCGCCAATTATTTTTTTCCCAACTATAAATCCACTCGGTAATACCCTTTTTTACATAAGTACTATCAGTATATAATTCTATTTTACAACTTGTTTTTAAAGTTTGCAACGCTGATATGGCGGATTGGATTTCCATTTTGTTGTTTGTAGTTTCTGTTTGATATCCAGAGATTTTTTTACGTTTATCTTTGAAAATTAACAGCGCCCCCCAACCGCCTGGACCAGGGTTACCAGAACAAGCACCATCCGTATATATTTTGACAAAAGGTTTTGTAAAATTTGGCACTTTTATTTTGTTTTTTTACGGAATTTATCAATTTGAATTACTTCGCCAGACTTTTTCTCTGGTCTTTTTTTTGAGGTAGTTTTTGGTTGTAATTGCGTAACTTTATGTTCTTTTTGTTCGATTAAATTTTTTTGTTGCCCTATAATCTCTTCTGTAGGATTTTGTTCTTCTATAAAATCTTGACTGATGTTAAGTTGCTTGAATTGCAAACTAAAATTAACAGATGGATCAACAAACTCTGTTAAAGCTGCAAATGGAATTTCTATATTTTCTGGAATATTATTGAAAGATATATTGACTGAGAATCTGTCTTCTAAAACTTGTAAATCCCTATACTGATATTGTAATACAATCGTTATTTCTTTTGGATAACGTTTTTTTACATGTTTGGATAATATAACTTCTGGATGGTTTGTGTAAAAAGAAATATAAAAGCACTGATTATCTGTTAGGCCTTCTTCTTGTGCATTTAGTAATATTTTACGCACGATACCTAACATTGCTTCGTCTATTAGAGATTGATAATCAATGGTCATATTTTTATTATCTTTCAATTTAGTAGTTTGGGTTATTTAAATGAGGCTTTTCTGTTGCCAGGTAAGCCCCCAACCCCGTGGCTAATTGCAATTAAGCAACTGCCTGCATAGGATATTTATTATCGTTTGCATTTATTTGTTTTGACCCAAGATCAAAAGATCCAGCGGAATCATACTGGGTAAAAATTATTTCTTTACTAAGCTCGTCGATCCTATTTCGCCCCCATAATATTCGCGTAGTTTTTTAGATTAGTTTGTTAAATACTAATATAGATTTACTAATCAAATGGTGGAGGCGCCGGGTACCGCCCCCGGGTCCGAAACTCCTATTTCAAATAATGTTTATTACCATAGCTATAATTAAGTATAGCAAGATTATTTATACAATATTTCTTCATATATTGTAAAGTGAAATAGAAAAAAAGAAGAAAATTTTTCAGATTTATTTTAAACGTGAATTAAGGATCAGAAATTTAGTAGATTTTTGTATATAGCAAATAAACTAGTTTTAAATAAATATAAATAATAATTTTTATTTTAATCTATATATTAGATAGTTTGAAATGGGGATTGGTATTACCTCAATTGATCGTACGCACTAAGAGCTTTGTTCCGTGAAGAGCTTATGTCAATTATAGGATTAGGATAATCTTTTCCTAAAACTATACCAGCTGATTGTAATACGTAATCAGGAGTAGTCCAGGGTTGAAATAAATATTTATCAGGGAGATTTCTTAACTCTGGAACGAATTCTCTAGTATATGCACCCACCTTATCAAATTTCTCACCTTGTAAAATTGGGTTAAAAATTCTAAAATACGGGGCTGCATCAGCGCCGCTACCTGCAACCCATTGCCAGCTAGCACTATTATTAGCAAGATCAGCATCAACCAAACAATCCCAAAACCAATCTCTACCTTTATGCCAATGAATATTCAAATTTTTTACTAAGAAAGAAGCAACAATCATTCTTACCCTGTTATGCATATATCCAGTTTGCCAAAGTTGCCTCATGCCTGCATCAACAATTGGATAACCAGTCTTCCCAGCTTGCCAAGCTTTTAAATATTTCAAATTATCTTGCCAAGGAAAAGCATCAAATTTACTGTTAAAATTATTTTCATGTAAAGATTGAAAATGATGCATTAAATAATAAGAAAATTCACGCCACAATAGTTCGCTTAAAAAATGCTCTAAATCTAGATCAGTAGAATATAAATGACCAAAATTATTAACAGATTCCCATATTTGTGCAGGAGAAATCTCTCCAAAATGTAAATGCGGCGATAATAAAGATGTATAATTTTTATTAGGATAATTACGCTGCTCTTTATATCCAGATAATTTATTTTTTATAAAATGATCAAGTTTTTTCTGAGCCTCTAATTCTCCTACATCCCATGAATATATTAGATTTTCATGCCATTTCTGGTGTTTAGGGATT
>JAHDGL010000034.1 GCA_020627625.1 Alphaproteobacteria bacterium
AATTTTACGCATTTTTTAATTCATCTTGATTTACTATATTTGTTATAATATTAGTAACCACGCGCTGAAGTTCACTAGCGAACGAGAGGTTAGGATAACGACAAACTATCAATTTCATTCACTATAGGTAAAAGAAACACCACCATGAATATCTTTTACTGGTGGTGATAATTTAACAACAGTAACTGATAAATCTGCACTAAAATTTTGCTCTTTAAGACTGTTTTTTAAAATATTATGAACTGTAGCTGCTAAATGTTCGATTAGATTAAATTTTTTATCTTCTATATTTTTTTTAATGAGTTTCGTCGCCCCGCCATAACAAAAAGTATCTTTTATATCATCACTTATGGCTCCCTTAGGAAAACTAGAAAAGTTAATATTAATGTTAAAAGAAACACATTGACGGTGATGTTTTTCCTGCTCAGAACAACCTAAATGCAACCAAAGCCTTAAGTCAGAAATTGTGATATTACTTGAATTATTATTGAATATATTACCCATTTAAATAATTTTATTTTACTTAAAAGACATGATAAGACATAAATTTTATATGTCAATAACACTAATTATTAAAACGCAATCAACAACAGTCAGCATATGTAATATGGTACCTCTGGCCGGACTTGAACCGGCACGCTTAAAAAGCAACAGATTTTGAATCTGTCGTGTCTACCATTCCACCACAGAGGCTTAAATTAATTATCGCTACATATTATAGATAGAAAGAGTTTTTTTCAACATTGTATTTAATGAAAATTTACTACCCACGGACTTTCTTGCCTTTGTTGTTATCTCTTTATGCTCTTTAGATCCTATCATCGATAAGCAATGCTCAATTTTTTGCGCGAGAGCATCACTGTCACCAGCAGGTACATGAAACCCTGTAACCCCATCTTCAATAGTTTCAACCGCCCCACCAATATTAGTTGCTATAACTATTTTTTCCATCGATTGAGCCTCAATAATAGTACGACCAAAAGCCTCTGGCTCAACAGATGTTGAAAGAACTATATCCGCAATACCATATAAGGCTTTTACATTTGGCTCATTACCAAATAATTGAATATGATTTTGTATTTTATATTTACAAATCTGCTCTTTTATTTGCATTACATAGCTAGGATGTTTTGCAAGATCTCCAGCCATTATACAGTAAAAATTCAAATGTTTTATTTTATTTAAAGCCTCAATTAATACTGCATGACCTTTCCACCTGGTCAGACGAGATGGTAATAACAACACCGGCGTATCCGCAGGGACATTATATTTTTCTTTAAATTTTGATATAATCTCTTCTGACAGATTCTTTTGTGAAAAATCCTTATGATTTACACCGCGATGAATAACCGTAATTTTTTTCTGATCAACAGCGTAATTCTCGATTATATGATCTTTAACAAAATTTGAGACTGCAATAACTTTATCACCTTCTGTCATCACGCTATTATATAATCTTTTTATATTCACTTTAAAATTATATATCCCGTGAAAAGTAGTAATCAACTTTATGCCAGTATTTTTTGCTGAAAGATAGCAACTCCAAGCTGGGGCTCGCGATCTTGCATGCACTATATCTACATTTAATTTGCGAATAATATTTGCAATTTTTTTTGCATTACGCCAAATGATTATCGGATTTTTAGTAGCCACATTCAGCCTAATATGCTGAGAACCATCTTTTTCTAATTGCTCTACCAGAGGACCACCTGCTGAAATTACAATTGAATTATGGCCAGAATCTACAATTTTTTTAGCTATTTCTAAAGTTCCTCGTTCGACACCACCAGAAACAAGAGCAGGTACTACTTGCAGAATAGTTTTTTTGTGGTAATTTTTATCTGTTATCATAAATCATCCTAAATGATATAAACTGAATTATCTTAAATACATGAACATTTTATACAATAAAAATAAAAAGAAGTTTATCACATACCATAGACACAATGCCACAAAAAGAAAAGCCCCTTTTGTAATTTTTCATCACGGATTAATGTCTGATATGAATGGAAGCAAAGCTTTACATATTGAAAACCATTGCAAAGAGCATGATTATAATTTTATCAGATTTGATAATTTTGGTCATGGCAAAGCATCAGGATTGTTTACTGATCAAACTATTAGCAGTTGGTTTGAGGGGTTAAATCTGGTGATAAACGAACTAACCCAGAATCAACCAATATTACTTATAGGGTCAAGCATGGGGGCTTGGATTACTATGCTAAAAGCAATTAATCATGCAAAAACAATTACCTCTTCAAAATTAATTAACACCTCAAAAGAAAATAAATTTTCAAACACTATTTACCCCCCTAAAAAAATCATAGGTATGATAGGAATCTCAGCCGCGCCTGATTTTACAGAAGAATTAATATGGAACAAAATGACGCCTTCTGAACAAAAAGAGCTAACACAAAATGGTATCATAAATATCACTGGAGATGATCCTAAATGTAATCATTCATATCCTGTTAATTTAGAATTGATCAAAGATGGAAGAAAAAATCTACTTCTAAATAAAGAAAAAATAAATATTTCATGCCCTGTACATTTAATTCACGGCATGTGTGACTCTGATGTTAATTATAATATTTCTGCACGTATCGCCTCTAAAATATCATCAAATAATATAATCCTCAAATTAATCAAAGATGGGACTCACTCTCTTTCTAGAGGCAAAGATTTGGCAGTGATTTGTAATTCAATCGAAGAAATAATATCATTACAGTAGATTATTAATTTTTCTCCCGTCTGTCAAAACTGCAATTTTTATAACCATTTTGCTTTGCTGTAATAAAAGCTGAGTAATCATCATAAATATTAACAAAAACTCCAGATATTTTATTAGGAAACTCCTTTTGCAAAATTCGAAACATACAATCAATAACACGCATACCGTAATATTTAGTAGTTCCTTTTTTATTACTTAAAATAATTTTCTTATTAATTCTTTTCAAAAAATCACGAGCACTTTGCAGGTCTTGAATTTCATATATAATCATTTATTTCATAATTTTTTATATTTATTTTTAAAATTATACCATTTCTCATTTTGAATTAGAGTTTTGCATTTTAAACGCGAATTAAGGATAAACTAATTTGATCTTTTAGCCAGGATTTAGCACTCGCTGAAAGTAGTGGGGTAACTTTTTGATCTATCTCACAATAGTAAGATTCCAAATATCGTTTCTCAGAAATGCTAAGCATATCTAATTCAATTAATTCTTTAGCATATGGAACTAATGTTAGCATCTGAAAACATAAAAAATCTTGTTTAGATGATCTAAACCCTCCTGACAAACAACCTTTCTCCGATAACGCCTTAACATACATCATATTTTCTATTCTTATTCCAAATTCTCCAGGAACGTAATATCCAGGTTCATTTGAAAGCACCATATTCTTCTGTAAGATAGTAGAAAATCCATATGGGCTAATATTCTGTGGCCCTTCATGCACACTCAAAAAACTCCCTACTCCATGCCCAGTACCGTGCACATAATCCGCACCTCCATTCCATAAATATTGACGAGCTAATATATCTAAATGCGCACCGCTCACTTTATCTTTTGGAAAGACAGCATTACCTAAAGCAATATGACCCTTTAAAACTTTAGTATAATATTTTTTATATTCACTTTTTGGCTCACCAATAGCTATTGTTCTAGTTATATCTGTAGTAGCACCAAGATATTGCCCACCTGAATCTATTAATAACAATCCATCATTAGTAATTTTCTTAGCCTTATCTTTTTCAGCGCGATAATGTATAACAGCCCCATTCTCTTGATAACCACAAATAGTTGGAAAACTATCAAATACATAGCCATCATTTTTAGCTCGAAATTCTGTTAGCTTTTTACCGATATCATACTCTGTTAAATCGCTAACATCATGATTATCTATAAAAGCTAACATTTCGCATACTGCGACAGCATCTTGTATATGCCTTTGCTGCATATGTTTTATTTCTACATCATTTTTACAAGACTTCCACAAAATACATGGGTTTTCTATGGTTTTATGTTTCTTAGACTTAATCAAATCACATACATAAACAGAAGATTGCCTATCATCAAATAAGATAACTCCTTTAATATTAGCAATAAAATTTGAGAACTCTTTTTCTGGTGATATAAATAAATTTTCACGCCTTAAAGAAGCATTGACCCTATCTTTATCCACGAATAAATGTATTTTATCATTAGAAATCACTAAATACGCTAATAATAATGGTGAAAACTCGACATCATGAGCACGAATATTTAGCAACCAGCATATAGAATCAGGATCAGTGATTACTAAGCTATTTGCAGAATTCTTGAATAATATCTTGCGACATTTTTCAATTTTTGCTTCATATTTCTCGCCTGCATATTCTAAGGGATAATCATATATATCTGAAGAAGGTTTAGGAGGTTGATTACACCAAATCTGATCTATTAAATTTTGTTTATGTGGTTTTAATTTAATAGGAAAGAAGTTTTGCAAATCGCGATTAGTAAATAATTTTGGATCATAATAAATCGCTTCGTCATCTTTAAAATATCTAGACCATTGAAAATTATGCAAAAGCTGCAAATCAAATATCTCAAACAATTTACTATCTAATTGAGAAGAACATTGATTAATATAACGACCGTCTGTAAAAAACAATATTGTATCTTGTAAGATAATTGCTAATCCGTTTGATCCGGTAAAGCCAGTAATATACTCCAACCTCTTAGCATATTCTGGCGTATATTCGCTTAAATATTCATCTTTAGTAGATACCATATAACCACCAAACCGATTCTCTTTTAAAATTTTTCGTAATTTATCTAGTTTCTCTTTAATCATTTATTATCTTTAATATTTATCTTGTATAGTATCTTTTACATTAATTCTTTATATTATTCTTTATATATTATCTTTAACAATTTGTTGCCACTGATCTTCTGATATCACTTGTATTTTTAATGTTTGAGCTTTTTTAAGTTTACTTCCGGCTTTTTCTCCAGCTACTACTAAATTAGTATTTTTAGATACAGTATTTACAACCCTCGCCCCTAATTTTTCTGCTTGAGCCTTTGCCTCTAGTCGCGAAAGAGACTTCAAACTACCAGTAAATACTATATTCTGATTAGATAAAATGCTTGATTTAGTATCATCAATATAATTCTCAACATTAAGAACATTCAATAAATCATTAATAATGTCAATATTCTGTTTGCACTTAAAAAAGTGTTGAATATCAATTAATATTTTATGACCAATACCATCAATATTTTCAAGCCTTATAAAAATTTCATTTTCATCATTAGCTAAATCAATCATAGCATTTAGGAAAATCTTAGCAGAGGGTAATTCTTTAGCTAAAATTTTTGCGTTACTCTCACCAATATGCCTAATGCCTAATGCATAGATAAATCTAGGTAAAGTAATTTTTTTTGATTTATTAATATTATCAAATAATTTTTCTACTGATTTCTTGCCCCATCCATTCATATTTTCCAATTTTGTGATAGATACAGTATTTAATGACTCCAAATTATAAATATCTACAACATTCTTGATCATATTTTTTTCTAACAGAAATTCTACCTGTTTTGCACCTAATCCATCAATATTCATGGCATTTTTAGATACAAAATGCTTGATAGAAGCTCCAACCTGCGCTGGGCAGTTTAAACCATTATCACAGCGCATTATCACATCAATTGGGTCAATATGTAAAACAGATCCACAAGAAGGACAGTTAGTTGGTGATACAAATTTTGTAGAATCTTTAAGCCTCTTGGACTTATTCACAGAACTGATTTTTGGAATAACATCACCAGCGCGATATAAAGCCACATTATCACCAATCCTGATATCCAAACGCTCTATTTCTTGAAAATTATGCAAAGTAGCACGAGTTACCAAAACGCCACCAACTTGCACTGGCTCTAATTTAGCAACCGGTGTTAAAGCTCCTGTTCTTCCAACTTGTACTATTATATCTAGCAGCTTGGTCTCAGTAATCAAAGCTGGGAATTTATGCGCTGTAGCAAAACGAGGGCTTCTAGCAATAAAACCTAATCTTTCTTGCATAGCAAAATCATTCACTTTATATACTATACCGTCAATTTCATATTGTAGCTTTTCTCTTGTTTCTACTAATTCATTATAAAACTCTAATATCGCGTCTAAATTACTAGCAAGTTTCTGTATAGGATTTATTTTAAAACCAAACTCAGAAAATTTTTGCAATAACTCACTTTGAGTTTTGGCAAAAGAATGGCTGCTATACCCAATTGCATAAACAAAATATTTCAGAGGACGCGCAGCGGTAATACTGCAATCTAATTGACGCAAAGATCCAGCCGCCGCATTACGAGGATTTGCAAACCCTGACTTTCCCTGCCCTTTTTGCTGTTTATTTAATTGAATAAAATCATCTTTATCTATATAAATCTCACCTCTGATTTCTAGCAATGCAGGTAGCGCGGGAGATTTTTCTAAATAATGCGGAAGGTTTTTTATAGTTTTTATATTATGAGTAATATCTTCACCAACATAACCATCACCACGAGTAGCACCTGTGACCAATTTACCATCTATGTAAGTTGCAGAAAAAGAAATACCGTCAATTTTAGGCTCGCAAAAAATTTGAGGAAAATCATCAAAAGATAGAAAACGTTTAATTCTTTGAATAAAATCATCTACATCTTGTTTAGAAAAACTATTCCCCAAAGACAACATAGCTTTTTTGTGAGTATGCTTTTCAAAATAACTTTGCAAAGTGCTAGTACCAACTATTTGTGTTGGGCTATCGGATTTGGCATATTCTGGGAATTCTTCTTCTAATTTCTGTAATTTCTGAAAAAGCTGATCATATTCCGCATCAGATATTGTTGGCTTATCATCAATATAATATTCTTTATTATATTTTTTTATAAGCTTAGTTAATAACTGGATTTCATTCTTGTTCTCATTTTTACTCATATTATTTTGCTCATACTATATCTAACCCAATATCTACAGCGCGTGAAGAATGTGTAATTTTACCAACTGATATCATATCGACTCCAGTCTGGGCAATATCACCTACCGTTTCAAGAGAAACATTTCCGGAGGCCTCTATAGTTGCACGCCCATCAATAATTCTAATCGCTTCAATTATTTGATTTGGCGTCATATTATCAAGCATAATAATATCCACTCCCAAATTAATTGCCTCTGTTACCTGCTCTAAATTATCGCATTCTATTTCAATTTTAATGTAATGAGGATTATTTGCCTTTGCTAGCTTTAGCGCATTTGTAATACCACCACAAATTGCAATATGATTATCTTTAATTAAAATACTACTATCTAAACAAAGTCGATGATTATATCCCCCGCCACATGTAACAGCATATTTTTGTAATTCTCTATATAAAGGTATAGTTTTGCGAGTATCAAAAATTTTTACTTTAGTATGTTTTATTTTTTGTACGAAATGATAAGTGTTAGTCGCTATACCAGAAAGATGTTGTAGATAATTCAGAATTACACGTTCTAATAATAAAATTTCTCTAGCTAAGCCAGATCCAGATAAAATCGTTCCGCCAGCTGATAGTAAATCTGAATCTTTATAATGAATTTTATATTTTATGGAAGAATATTTATCAAAATAATATTGAATAATCTGCAAGCCACAAAGAACTATTTCTTCTCGGGGCTGGATTCGAAAATTAATTTCTTTATCTTCATCGATTAAAGCGTTAGACGTAATATCTCCCTTGATTCCGTAATCCTCTTTTAAGCTATCATCCAAGGATTTTTCGAGAATCTTAATGTATAGTTGCATAATCACCTCACTTATTTATAAGTTTTTATAAAACTTAATATATACTATTATTTTTTTTGTGGTAGAGCGCATTAAATAGTAGTAGTAATTTTAGATAATGGTAGTAATTATTATATCCATTAGTAGATAACCTTAAACCTTGATCAAGAAGAAATTCAGGTTAAATATATAAAATACGACAAAACTAAGAACAAAACAGCTAATTATGCATTGGAACGATATAGAGGAAATTGTTATCAATCTCGAAGAATCATACGAAGAAGAAGAAATTCCTGAATATAACTTACCTTATTTAAAAGAAATGGTTTTATCCCTACCAAATTTCGAAGACCACGAAGTAGAAGTAAGCGATACAATTATGAAGCAAATATTAGAGCATTGGCTGGAAGTTAGGGGATAATAGCGCGCATTCAGCGCTTTGAAGTGGACTCTAATCCACTAAATAAACCAGGAATATCTACCAAACTATGGCGCCGCTACTTCAAGTTATTTTACTATACAATATTGCATGAAATTAAAAATTTAACTAGATTTTATTATGTAAAAATAATATAACTACTTTGTATAAAATATTTTACTTTAAAGCCATATCAATACAGAGGAACAAAATGGAAAAAGAAAGAGCATTAGCTTCAGCACTTAGCCAAATCGAAAAAAATTACGGCAAAGGCTCTGTGATGAAACTAGGACAACGTCAAGAAATGAATATTGAATCTATCTCGACAGGTTCTGTTAATCTTGATATAGCACTTGGAGTTGGAGGAATACCTAAGGGAAGAATAGTAGAAATCTTTGGCCCTGAAAGCTCTGGTAAAACCACTTTAACCCTACATGCAATTGCAGAGGCGCAAAAACAAGGTGGCACTTGCGCTTTTATTGATGCAGAGCATGCCCTAGATCCTGTATATGCAAAAAATTTAGGCGTAAATATTGACGAACTTATTATTTCACAACCAGACACCGGAGAGCAAGCATTAGAAATTGCAGATACTTTAGTACGTTCAGGTGCAGTGGATATGCTAATTGTTGATAGTGTTGCAGCTTTAGTTCCTAAATCAGAAATTGATGGCGAAATGGGCGATTCTCATATGGGATTGCAGGCAAGATTAATGAGTCAGGCTTTAAGAAAACTTACAGCTTCTACTTCAAGAACAAATTGCACTATTATATTCATTAATCAAATTAGAATGAAAATTGGTGTAATGTTTGGCAGCCCAGAGACTACGACTGGCGGTAATGCTTTAAAATTTTATGCCTCAGTAAGAATAGATATCAGGCGTATTGGATCTATAAAAGACAAAGATGAAGTGGTTGGAAACCAAACTAGAGTTAAAATCGTAAAGAATAAAGTTTCTCCACCATTCAAAGTCGTAGAATTTGACATTATCTATGGAAAGGGTATTTCTAAAGAAGGAGAATTAATTGATCTCGGTGTAAAACACGAATTTATAGAAAAAGCTGGGGCATGGTTCTCGTATGGTGAGATTAGGATTGGCCAAGGACGTGAAAATGCAAAACAATATCTAAGAGATAATCCTGATAAAGCTATTGAATTGGAAGAAAAAATTAAAAGTAAATTATTAGGGTTAAAATCTGAGTCTTTACAAACAGAAAGCGTAGAAAAATCTACGGTAGAAGCATAATTCTAGTAACTAAATTATAGCAACCTATACTAAAAACAAAATTGGAGTGATTAATTGATAGATTTATCTGGTAATAATGCTCTTGTAACAGGAGCAAGCGGTGGTATCGGAACTGCAATCGTAAAGCAATTACATAGATTAGGAGCACACATATACATTAGTGGTAATAACCTAGAAAAATTAGAAATGCTAGGAGAAGAGCTTGGTGATAATTATACTATTAAACAATGTGATTTATCAAATTCTTCCGACTGCTCTTCATTGTTAAACGATATAGAAAAACTTGACATATTAGTTTGCAATGCAGGAATCACAAAAGATAGTCTAGCCATAAAAATGTCTGAAGATAATTTTATGGATGTAATTGATATTAACCTAAAAGCTAATTTTATTCTTAATCGTGAAGCAATTAAAAAAATGATGCGGGCTCGTTATGGCCGTATTATCAATATATCTTCTGTAGTTGGAGTTTCTGGCAATCCTGGCCAAGCAAATTATTGCGCATCCAAAGCTGGGTTAATTTGCATGAGTAAATCATTGGCAATCGAAGTAGCATCTAGAGGAGTTACCGTAAATGTTATTGCACCTGGATTCATAGAATCTCCTATGACCAATACCCTTAATGAAACTCAAAAAAATGCTATTTTACAAAAGATACCACAAAAATCCCTTGGTAAAGGAGAAGATATTGCAAACATTGTTTCGTTTCTCTCTAGCCCTTTATCTTCATATATCACAGGACAGACGATACACGTAAATGGCGGCCTATTAATGGTTTAAATAATATTTAATAGTAAACTCAACTATATAGCAAATATGCGTTGAACTATATAATTTGAAATGGGCAATGATATAATGTTTATCACACAGATTGTCAAAAATTAACATAGTATATTGACAATTCCTATTATGTTAGGTAGACTACGATGCAATAAAATTAAGTAGATAATTATAGTCATGAAACGTACTTTTCAACCAAGTAATTTAGTAAGAAAAAGAAGACACGGATTTAAAGCTAGAATGGCTACAGTAGCTGGCAGGAACATTCTAAAGAACCGTAGAGCCAAAGGAAGAAAAAAATTAACCGCATAGTTTTAAAATGTGACTATTTTATCTTTAAAAAACACCAAACAATTTGATCTTGTAAAAAAATACGGGGTCAAGAAATATAGCTCTTATTTTCTTTTAATATTAGCAAAAAACTTTACTCATATACCTTCCAAACGCCCAAATGATAGTTTCTTTGGTATGAAAGTGAGCAAAAAAATATCAAAAAAAGCTGTTATACGTAATAAAATCAAAAGAAAAATTAGGCATTTAGTAAGAAACTTGGCGCAAAAAGAATCTATTAACATAAACAATAAAGCATTCATAATTATTCCAAAACGCAATTTTCAGAACGCTAGTTTTGCTGATCTTAACAAAGATTTTCTTAATATATTTTTTGATTATAGTAAATTAAGTTGAAGTTTTTGCACCTTTTAAAAAGTATCTTGAAATTTAGGTTATAACACCATTTCTCATTTTAAATTAGAGGTTTGAATCTCAAGGTGAGGCTGCGCAGCGTATATAGATATGTGAGCACAGACGGATCGACGCAAAATGCTAATATAACCCCAGTTCGGAGTTTTATATAAGGTAACAAAAGTTTTTGTTATTAAAAGTA
>JAHDGL010000035.1 GCA_020627625.1 Alphaproteobacteria bacterium
CTAATATTTGATTATGCTTAAAGTATGTATATTAAAATTATAAAAAACGATGATAAAGATTAGCTATTATCAAGCAATAACGGAAAAACTTCCAAAAGCTTTTTGTCAATTGTTAGAGAAGTGCTATTATAGTAATTTAAAAACTAATGTTTTTACTGAGGATGAAAATTATTCGCAAAATTTAGATAAAATACTGTGGACGTATTCTAAAAAACACTTTATACCACATGCAACAAATTTGGATTCTTTGAAAGAAAAACAACCAATCTATATAACACATAATGTTGCTGAATATAATCAGGCTAATATTGTTGTTTTTGTTAATTCATTAGAAAAAAACATATTAGAATTTCTGGCAAAAATTAATTTAACTAAATCGCACAATATAATAAAAATACTTTTTATATACGATGAATTACAAAAAATAAACTATGATAAAATAAAAACAATACTCAGAAAAAGTCATATTAATGATTATACGATAAATCTTTTCAAACAAATAAATGAAAAAAACTGGGAAGAAATAAAATAGAACTATTAATAAAAATTATAATTTAGATCAAACTGTAAATAAAAAAGGTAAATAACAACACAAAAACTTCCTAAATAGAAAAAATGTATTACTAAAAGTTGCATAAGTACTTTTCATATTATAGTTTCAATCATTCACAGCTTAAATTAATTATAATTACTATAACAAAATATGAAAAAAGCTCTAATCGTAGAAGATAATGACTTAAATTTAAAATTATTTCATGATCTTTTGAAAATTAAAGATTGTGAAGTGATTGTTTCAAAAGATGGTTTTGATGTAATAAAAATTGTGTCCGAAGAGTTACCTAATGTTATATTAATGGACATTCAGTTAAATAGTGGAATATCTGGTATTGATCTCATAAAAAAACTAAAAAACAATGAAAATACTAAACATATTCCTATTATTGCCATTACCGCGTTTGCAAGAAAAACAGATGAAAAATTAATAACTAAATCCGGTTGTGATATGTATATTTCTAAACCAGTATCAATTGATTATTTTTTTCAAGCAATTGATAAATTCATTAATACAAATACTATAATATAATTATGACAGCAACTATATTAATAGTAGATGATTTAGAAGCTAATATAAAATTACTCGAAGCAAAATTATTGAGCGAGTATTACACTGTTATTACAGCCAATAATGGTGTTAATGCTTTGAAAATTTTAGAACAAAGTAAAATAGATATAATTTTATTGGATGTTATGATGCCAGTGATTGATGGTTTTGAAATATGTATGCGTATAAAATCTAACCCCAAAACAACACATATACCCGTGATAATGGTAACGGCTTTGTCCGAGATAGAAGACAGGGTAAAAGGACTTGAAGCAGGAGCTGATGAATTTTTGACAAAACCAATAAATGATATTTCATTACTCGCTCGAGTAAAATCTTTAAATCGCATGAAAGCCTTAAGTGACGAGCTACAATCAAGAAACGATACACTTTTAAAACTTGGTAGAGCAGAGATAATTCCTAAAGAAAACTTTTTTGATAGTAAAATTTTATTATTAGACGATGATATAATACAAGCAAAAAATACTAAAAAATGTTTGACTTCCTTTAGTGCACATTTGAAAATAATTTCTTCATTAGAGGGTGTTGATTCTTTGGGCCCTTTTATACCTGATGTAATCATCATTAGTTGTCAAATGGAAGATATAGATCCGTTGCGAGTAGTTGCAATGTTGCGTTCAAAACCTATGCTAAGAAATTCTATATTAATGTTTTTAGCAGAAGACGAAAATTCACCTATGGTAATTAAAGGTTTAGATATTGGTATTAATGATTACATCACTTATCCAGTAGATAAAAGTGAACTTCAAGCGCGACTCAAAACACAATTGCGCAGAAAAAATTATCAAGATAATTTACGTTCTGAATTAGATCAGAGTGTTGATTTATCTACAAAAGATGGTTTAACTGGATTATTTAATAGACGTTATTTTGATATACATATAAAACAAATGTCAGAAAGATTGCAAGCTTCAGGCAAAGATATGTGTATGATGATGCTAGATATGGATCATTTTAAAAAAGTGAATGATAATTACGGCCATACAGCTGGAGATGCTTTATTAAAAACTCTTGCTAATATATTAAAAGAACTATTTAGAGTAACTGATTTAATAGCGCGGTATGGCGGGGAGGAGTTTGTAATTTTAATGGGTAATACCAAATTAAAAGATTGTATAAAAATAGCAGAAAAAATAAGAATTACTGTCGAAAATATAGATTTCATTGTTCCTGGACAAGACAAGCCATTGGAAAAAACTATTTCTATAGGGGTTGCTCAATTAGAAAAAAATGAATCGGTAGAATCTTTTATAAATCGCGCTGATGAGGCTATGTATAAAGCAAAAAAATTAGGTAGAAATAAGATCTGTTATTAATTTTCTATGTTTTATAGTAAATCAAGTTGAACTGTACACATTTTTTAATTCATCTTTATGAAATTTATATCTCATCTTTTTCACCTTCAATGGGTTAGCATTTAAGGTAAAAAAAGCTAAAATCTAAATTCCAAAATATTTTTAAAAAAACACATAAACTTCAACTTGATTCACTATATACTATTTACCTTGGAATTAAAGGTTTACATTCCAAGGTAAGGGGCTGCGCAGCGTATATTAGATAGGTTAAGCACAGACGAATCGGCGCAAAATGCTAATATATAATTTGAAATGGGAATTGGTATTACTAATACATGCAATTTATTGACATGATTTAATCTGTATAGTAAAACTACCCTTGATAATAAAATAGCATTATTTACTATATATACATTTCTCTATTCTATTTATGCTTGTTTATATTTACTTTTTATATTCACTTTGGAAAAATTTCTATGATTGCTAAGATTTTCAGCCTAACCTTTAATGGCGTAGATATTATTGATGTTGATGTACAAGTAAAAATAGAACCTGGTATACCTAAATTTACCATTGTTGGTTTAGCTGATAAAACTATTGCTGAATCAAAGGAAAGAGTGACTGCTGCATTATCTTCTATAGGTTTAAGCCTACCTGCAAAAAAAATATTAATTAATTTATCTCCAGCAGATTTAATTAAGGAAGGTAGTCATTTTGATTTGGCAATAGCTGCTGGAATTCTTGCGTGTATGGAAGTGTTACCTAAAGAAGAAATTGATAGCTATTTAATTTTAGGTGAATTATCTTTAGATGGTAATATTTTACCAGTAAGTGGTGTATTGCCAGTTGCAATAGGCGCTAGTGCGCGTAATAAAGGTGTGATTTGCGCAAAGAATAATGGGTCTGAGGCAGCTTGGTCTGGTAATAAAAAAATATTAGCGCCCGAAAATTTGATTGAACTTATAAATCATTTTAAAGGAGAGCAGATTCTTTCTCAACCAACCCCTGGTATATCTGATAATAAGACACAATATCCTGATCTTAAAGATATAAAGGGGCAAGGGGTTGCAAAAAGAGTATTAGAGATTGCTGCAGCTGGTGGGCACAATTTATTGATGTTTGGTCCTCCCGGGTCTGGTAAATCGATGTTAGCAGAACGGTTGCCTGGTATCATGCCAGAATTATCACCGCAAGAAATATTAGAATGTAGTACTATATTTAGTGTAGCGGGTCATATAAAAAACGGGTGTTTGACTACGGAGAGGCCTTTTCGGGCTCCCCATCATTCATGCACTCCAGCTGCAATGGTTGGTGGTGGTTCAGGAAGAAAAGTAAAGCCAGGAGAAATTTCACTTGCGCATAATGGAGTATTATTTCTAGATGAATTACCAGAATTTAATCAAGCGGTAATTGAGACTTTGCGCCAACCAATCGAGACAAAACAAGTGATGATTGCACGTTCTGGTGTGCATACTATATACCCTGCAAGTTTTCAATTAATTGCAGCGATGAATCCCTGTAAATGTGGTTATTTAGGCGATGCGCGTAAGGCATGTAATAAAGCACCTATTTGCGCCAGTAATTATCAATCTAAAATATCTGGTCCAATATTAGATCGTTTTGATTTACATATAGAAGTAGGAAATTCTCAACAAGATTATAATTATGATCAGGTTTTGAATACCTCAAATGAAGAGCCAAGTTCAGAGGTTGCTAAAAGAGTAAAGATTGCACAAGAAATACAGGCAAAGCGTTATGAGGGTTACAATATTAGGTTAAATAATAATATGGATGGACAAATTTTAATAGATTACGCTATTCCTGTTGATGATGGACGTGAAATATTAAATGAGGCGGCTAAAAAATTTAGACTTTCAGTGCGAGCATATAATCGTGTATTACGCGTAGCTAGAACTATTGCAGATTTGGGGCAATCAAAATATGTACATAAAATTCATATTGCAGAGGCTTTGAATTATAGGCAAATGGATTTTATTGCTTTGGAAGCTGCATAATACGCAATCAAATTAAAATAATCATATAAATGGACAATAAAATCAAAAAAGATTTGGCTCTAGCTTATCAAATTATTGCTAAACTCGGTTTAGACGATCATACATATACGCATTTATCTGCAAGACCAGATGGTGCTGATTTTTATTATATTTTTCCTTTTGGATATCGCTTTGACGAAGTAACCGCAGAATGTTTACTTAAAGTGAGCTTAGAAGGAAAAATATTAGAGGGCGAGGAATTTCAGTATAATCAGACAGGTTATATAATCCATGGTAGTATTTATGAAAATCGACCTGATATAACATCTATATTTCATCTTCATACAATAGCTAGTGTTGCGGTATCAGCCATGCAAGATGGTTTGCTGCCAATTAGTCAATGGGCACTACATTTTTACGAACAACTTGCTTATCATGAATATAATTCTCTTGCTCTTAATCCAGAAAAGCATGGCAATGATTTGATTAATGATTTAGAAGATAAAAATATAATCTTTCTGCGCAATCACGGATTTATTACATGCGGTAGATCTATTCCAGAATCAATGTTTTATTGTTATCATTTAGAGCAAGCTTGTAAGACTCAAATTGCAGCACTTTCTTGTGGTCAGAAACTCGTTGTTCCAAATAACAATTTATGTAAAAAAACTAACCATGATTTGTTATCCTTTGAAAAAAATTTAGGACAAAGAGATTGGCAAGCTTGGGTAAGGTGGGTTAAAAAACACAGAAACTTCAATTAGTAAATTGCTCTTTAATTACCCTATCTTCAAATGTATGAAATTTATCAAATAATATTCTGATTATACATTTATTACTTGAATTAATTGTAACTGATTTTACATTCTTAAACTCGTAAAAATCTGCTACAGCATTCACTGGTCGCTTTTTGTAATTTAAAATTTCAAATCTTATGTTAACATCAACCGGCAGCAACGCACCACTCCATCTTCTTGGTCGAAATGGACATATAGGTGTTAGACATAATATTTTAGAAGTAAGGGGAATAATAGGCCCCCCTGCGGATAAATTGTAGGCACTACTACCAGCAGGAGTAGAAACAAGCGCACCATCCCCTACAAGCTCAGAACGCGTAATTCCATCTATTTCAATCTTAAATTGAGCCGCCTGGTTACTTTTCCTGAAAATAGAAACTTCATTAATAGCTACAGCCTTAAACTCCTCACCGTTAATATTAGTAGCATGCATTTCTAATGGGTATAATTTTGTAATTTTTGAATTGTCCAAATTCTCTAAAAAATTATCTAAATGCAAATTATTCATTAAAAACCCTACGCTCCCTGCATTGATACCATAAAAAGGAATGTTTAGATGCATATATTCATGTAAAGCATGTAACATACTACCATCGCCGCCTATAACTATTATTAAATCTGATTGCTCTGGCTGACAAGGTGTAAATATTTGCTGCAATGATTTTTTAATCTCTAAAGCTTCTTCTGATTCCCCTAAAATTATTGCAATTTTTTGCACTTTGAGATTTTGTTTTTCCATAATAAATATATCAAATGATTTAAAAATAATACAATAAACGCAGCACTAGTAACATCGCTTGCAAAATGCCCCCACATTACAATACGCGAGATACCTACCAAAACTCCAAAAAGCAATCCCAATATATAGAAGCGATTGAAATATCTAGAATTAACAATATAAGCAATAATTGTAATGTAAAAACCTACAGAAGCATGTCCACAAGCAAAAGAACAGTTTTTGTTACATTGATCAGAAACGACAAATGCCGGAGTAAATTGTTTATAACCAGAAAATTCAACTATATTTCGCGGGCGCGCTCTGCCAAAATTATTTTTCAGCAAAGAATTTACTATAATTCCTGGTCCGATTAATGCACTTATTAGCAAAAAAATTACGCTAGATTTTAGAATAATCTTAATATTATTATACTTTATAAGAAGATATAGGATATAAACGAAACATAAGAACAAAAATAATTTGGTTATATTGGAAATAATAACATAGAAAAATCGTATAATAGGCTGGTATTTATAACAAAAACTAGCACTTTCCTTACAATAAAAAATATTAGATATAACAATATCTAGATTAGGAAAAATTACTAAAATCGAGGTTAACACCCCAAAAATCACTAAGCTTATATTAACTAATGGACTATTAATCATAGACTAGACAATAATAATAAGTTATAACTAAATTCGAAAAATTCTAATATTACAGTAAAATAAAATGTCATTCAACTTAGAAAAATATAAAAATAAATTATTATTCATACCGCTTGGCGGTTCAAATGAAATAGGCATCAATGTAAATCTATATCATCTAGATGGAAAGTGGATCATGGTTGACTGCGGTAGTGGCTTTGCAGATGATTATTTACCAGGTGTAGATATGGTAGTTGCTGACCTTAGATTTATAGAGAAATATAAAAAAGACCTACTAGGGATAATTTTAACACATGCGCATGAGGATCATTTAGGTGCAATTCAATATTTATGGAACGAACTTGAATGCCCTATTTACACTACAAAATTTACAAAAACATTCCTAAAAAGTAAATTGTCAGAATATTCTTTTTCTAAAGAAATGAAAATTCATGAAGTAGATCCTAAAAAGAAATTAGAACTTGGTCCATTTTCTATCCAAATGATAGGTCTTACCCACTCTGCTCCAGAAATGCAAGCATTGATGATTAGAACAAAAGAAGGCAATGTTTTACATACTGGAGATTGGAAGTTTGACCCTAATCCTATTATTGGCACAGAATCAGATCAAAAAACTCTGCAAGATTGTGGTGATGAAGGGGTACTTGCACTAGTTTGTGATTCAACAAATGTATTTAACAAAGGCGTTTCTGGTTCTGAAGGTGATGTTCGAGAAAATCTTGTTAAAATTATCAAAAACTGTCCTAAGATGGTTATGGTTACAACTTTTGCTTCTAACCTAGCTCGATTAGACAGTATAATTCACGCAGGACAACAAGCTGGAAGAAAAATTGCAATCACCGGGCGAAGTATGCATAGAATGCTAACAGCAGCGCAAGAAAGCGGTTATTTAAAAGATATTGCACCATTATTAGATGAAAAATCAATTGGCAACCATAAAAGAGAAGAATTGCTTGTGATTGCTACTGGATGCCAAGGTGAACCTATGGCTGCTACTAGTAAAATAGCTAATGAGTCACATCATTCTATTAAACTTGCTAAAAATGATACTGTAATTTTTTCTTCAAAAATTATTCCTGGTAATGATAAAAAGATTTTTAGTTTGTTCAATATCTTAGTTAAAAAAGGAATTGAGGTAATTACCGAGAAAGATCATTTTGTGCATGTTTCTGGGCATCCCGCCATTGATGAACTAAAAGAAATGTATAAATTAGTAAGGCCAAATATTTGTATCCCTGTTCATGGGGAACCTGTTCACATTCATGAACATGCAAAATTGGCAAAATCTAACGGCATCAAACATGCTATAGAGGTTGAGAATGGTAGCGTTGTTATTTTAGAAAAAGATAATTCTAAAATTATAGATACAGTACAGAATGGATATTTGGCAGTTGATGGTAATTACTTACTACCTCAAGACTCAGAAATATTCAAAATGCGTAGAAGAATGCGTGAAGCTGGAATAATAATTGCTTCTATCATACTTGATGAAAAACTTAGATTAGTCTCAAGCCCTATAATCTCAACACCCGGAATATTAGATCCAGTCGAAGATGGGGACCTAATTTTATCAATGAAACAAGAAATTATAGAAGCGTTAAGCGATCAAAGAAAAAATTCAAAAGGAAGATTAATTAACGATCAAATATATTCTTGTGTAAAAAGAACTATTCGCCGAATCATTAAAAGCGAGATTAATAAAAAACCTATTATAATTGTAAATATTGAAGAAATTGAGTGATTATAGTTAATATTTAAGTTAAGACTAATGAGCAATATGAGGAGCAAAGAAACGCTCCTTCAAGCATCACTAATTAACTATACTTATTTTTCTTATCAGAACTTCTATAAGATTGATTATGATTATTATACTTACGATGATGAACGGAAATATTACGAATATTATCTTTAGAAAAGAAAAAAGAACTTATTGTAATGCAAGCAAAAGCTGATATTGCAAAAATAGCTGCTAAATTAATATTATTATCCAAAGCCAACATTAAAGTTGTTATCGATATTATTATAACAAAAACAAAAGCTGACATACGCCCTATACGCATCGCACGTATATATTTCTCGGTTATTAATAACTCCATTGAGTGCCTATGGTTTTGCTCCTTTTCTGCCATGTACAGCAATTGTTCTAATGTGCCAGGATTTAAATCTTCATATTGTTCAATCATATCGATTGGCGGTAAGACATGCTGATATTTTTTGCGAATCATATAAGCATCGCTTTGTTTAAAATTTAAAGTACGATTATAACCTTTATTCAAACGATTATTATTAAAAAATTTCTTAGTTTCTTTCATTTTTTTTTATTTTTTTCAACTCTTCATAAGACTTGTTGATGTCATTCTCAACGCTACAGAAATAGTCTGATATTTCTATATTATTAAAAAATTTTACAGGCATATTGCCAAACCTGAATACGCTCTTGAAACCAGAACAAAAACCTTTAAATATTGAATTATTAAACATCAATTTTTTATAATATTAGATTCCGGAATATCCGGCTCACCTCTGAAATTTACTGCATTATTAAAAGAATAGCAACAAGTTCTAAATTTTTTATCGCATCCTGGAGTTAATGTGAGTTGTTTGCATCTAGATAAATCATCTTTTAAGCCTTTATTATTTTCAATTTCTATCTTATTACCATTATGAGCAATAATTTTTAACTCCTGATCATTTATCTTAACCCTACCGTTACGGAAATATTCATTGTGAAAATTATTAATATTGTCACACATAAGGATATTTGCATTAACTTCTAATAAATTACACACCACTTTATAATTATTAATGTTGATTTTGCATTTATTGTCACCAAAATTTGCACGACATGTTTTGCTAAATATTTGCAATAATGATTTGTTATATTTTATGGCCTCAGATTCACAACGAATTTCAAAATCAAGATCATTAATATTATATTGAGTGCAAATATATGTAACTAGATTCTTAATCTGTTGATTCTCCAAATACATAATTTTAACAACAGCACCCATAAATTGATCATTTTTACTAATGCCATTTTTTTCAAAAATTCCATGTAAAACAATATTATTCTCAGCGGAGTCATTAAATTCTCCAGATACTAACGATAAACCAGACTCTGGAACATAAATATTGCCTCGATAAGTAACTTCCCTATTACCAGATGTTAAGTAATATTCTTTAGAATTTAGCATCTTAATGTGAAATAAATATATTTTAGCAAGACTCATTCATACACCTCTATTAACTGAACATTCTCTATTTTAATACTTCCATCAGCATCGAAACTATATTGAAAACTATCGGAAACAAAACGTACTGGCACATCGAATGTGAAACTAGCACAAATTTCTGTATCTTTTGGCAAGGCTTTAACCAATTTTATCTTGCCAGTAAGATCATCAACCGACTCTAAATCAACAGCATCGCTACCATTATATATTTTTACGCTATCTGCTACTGGTTTAGTGATAATACGCACATAAGGAGATATTTCGTCCCTATATGTTTTTATAAGCTGAAACTCTTTATTTGTTCCATCACTTACAGCTATAATTTGTTTTATAACGATAAAATCAAAATGATCACGCAGGCGAAAAGAAAAACGTTTACCACCCCGGGCCTGAAAAAAACTATTAAATACCTCAAATTGATGAGCGGATAAAAGACAATTATTCAAATTATAAATTCTCTTTGGTATTTGAGAGTCTGAATTACGAACCTCCCTACCCGACATAGAAACAGCCACCGAGGTAGAAAATTCTGATGATCCTATTGCAAAAACTTCTACATATTTGGGCAAGCGTATATTATGAAAATTTGTCATTATAATATTACCTCCCATTTATTATAATATTTTTCTCATTGTAATATTTTCTTATTATAAGATTTCCCTTTTTATCAATGCTTTATAGTTAATTGTTAACTTATTAAGCACTAAATCTTTAGCCTTTTCAAATTGTATATTATTTGCTTTAATACCTGCGATTATATAACCGGCAAAATTATTATTACTATCCGAAATTAATGTTACTACCCTGTCGGCAAGTTTTATGAGTAACTTATGATGATTATCTTTTGCATAAGCTGATATTCTAAATTCTACAGAATATATAGATTCCAAATGACGTGAAAAATCTTCTGCTTTTAAAATAGTAATTAATAAAAATGGAGTCTTGCCATCTTGTACTGCACCAAGATAAATTTTTTTTACAGAAGATTTAATTTCGCTATCTTCGTATAGAGTTTTATATAATTGATTCTGAAAATCATGTATAAAAGTTAATGACATATTTTTTCTACCCTCTAATTTCAGTTCTTTTAAACGCGAATTTAGGATAAGAAATTTAGCAGATTTTTGTATAGATTAGGCAATT
>JAHDGL010000036.1 GCA_020627625.1 Alphaproteobacteria bacterium
ATTATCTTTAAATAATAAAATTGAATAATATAAAAATATAATACTCATTATCGAAGATATAACAAAATATTTGCTACTAACCATATGCAAAAAATAAGGCATAGAAACAGTCATCACCATTAATATACTATAAAAAATGATTTGTTTTTTAGTATATAATCTGCCCTTTATCACCGGCATCATTGGTACACTGCAATCGCGATAATCTTGCAATCTAAATAAAGCTAGAGCCCATGAATGCGGCGGGGTCCAAGTGAAAATAATTGCAAATAATATAAAAGATTCGATGGAAACATCATTAGTTACAGCTGAAAAACCTATCATTGGCGGTAATGCACCTGCTACCCCTCCAATAACTACATTCTGAATAGAATTACGTTTTAACCATATGGTATAAATAAATACGTAATATAAAATAGTGAATGCTAAAAACACTGCAGACAATATATTTACACATAAAGCCATCAATAGCACAGATATAAATGCCGTAATTACACCAAAAGATAGTGCTTCTTCTGGTTCGATTGCACCTGTTATAATGGGACGTTTCTGAGTGCGTTTCATTATTGTATCAATATCTCGATCATACCACATATTAATTGCAGCAGCAGAACCTGCTCCTATTGTAATAAATAATATTGAAGCAAATGAAATAAACGGATGAATATCTCCTGGTGCTATCCATAATCCACAAAATGCAGTAAAAACCACAAGCGACATTACTCTTGGTTTCATCAGCATAATATAATCTTTTACTGACGAATTTACATAATTATGATTAAGATCAGCAATATGTGTTTTATTCATAATATATTTTTACTCATATTGCAATGTACGGAAATCATGGCTGTTTAATATGCTTTATTGATATTTACTTGATTATAGGTTGCTTTTCAAAACTATGATACGGTGGGGGCGACTCAATTGACCATTCTAAAGTATCAGCACCATCTCCCCACGGATTTTGAGGGCATTTCTTACCAAATTTCAAAGTATAAAATACTATAAATACAAAAAATAATGAAGCAAACATTGATATCAGAGAACCGACCGAAGATACATAATTCCAACCAGCTAAAGCATCAGGATAATCAGGGATTCGTCTTGGCATACCAGCAAGACCTAAAAAGTGCTGAGGAAAAAATGTTAGGTTTACTCCAATAAATGTTAACCAAAAATGTAGTTTCCCCATCCATTCTTTATATTGCCTACCAGACATTTTTCCAAACCAATAATAAAAACCTGAAAAAGCAGTAAATAACGCACCAAGAGACATAGTATAATGAAAATGCGCTACAACATAGTATGTATCATGTAAGACCCTATCCAAAGCAGAATTAGAAAGTACAATACCCGTTACACCGCCTATTGTGAAAAGAATAATAAATCCAATTGCAAATAGCATAGGTGTTTTTAGAGTAATAGAACCTCCCCACATTGTAGCAATCCAGCTAAATATTTTTATTCCAGTAGGAACAGCTATTACCATAGTTCCTGCAGTGAAATAAACTAAAGCATTATAAGATAAACCAACCGTGAACATATGATGAGCCCAAACAATAAAACCAATAAAAGCAATAATAGCCATCGCGCAAACCATTGCAGTATAACCAAATACGGGTTTACGAGAAAATGTTGCAATCACCTGAGAAACTATACCAAAACCAGGAAGTATAATAATATAGACTTCCGGATGACCAAAAAACCAAAATAAATGCTGGAATAAAACAGGGTCACCGCCACCGCTAACATCAAAAAAATTAGTTCCAAAATTACGATCGGTAAGCAACATTGTTATCGCCCCTGCAAGCACTGGGAGCGCAAGAACTAGCATAAAGGCTGTAATTAAAATTGACCAAACAAAAAGTGGCATTTTAAATAAACCCATTCCAGGAGCGCGCATATTAAAAATAGTAACTATCATATTAATAGCACCAAGAATAGAAGACATACCTGCTAAATGGAGACTAAATATCGCCATATCCACCGCAGCACCTGGATGACCAACCATATTACTTAATGGTGGATAAATAGTCCAACCAGTACCAGCACCACCATCGATAACACTGGATAATAACAATAAAATAAAAGCTGGAACTAGCAACCAAAAACTAATATTATTCATTCTTGGAAACGCCATATCCGGAGCACCTATCAAAAGCGGAACAAACCAATTACCAAAGCCTCCAAACAAAGCTGGCATAATCATAAAAAACACCATGATTAATGCATGCGCTGTAATTAATACATTATAAAATTGATAATCTCCTCCGAGAAAATTTGACCCAGGATATGCTAATTGCATACGGAATAATACAGAGAATAATCCACCTATTATACCAGCCAAAATTGCCAGAACAATGTACATTGAGCCTATATCTTTATGATTGGTTGAAAGCAACCATCTTTTCCAACCTTTTGGAGTGTCGTGAATATGATCTATCATGTTGTTATTCTATGTTTTATGTTGTTATTCTTATTGTTTTTGTTATTACTTAAACTAGCCATATTGTAATAATCATTCATTTTGTAATAATCATTATTTTACAGGCTCATTTCCTAAAATTATTTTTAGCAAAAACTCTATTATTATTTGCAAATTTAATTTTTGCCTGCTCTATCCAATTTGTAAAATCTTCTTTACTAACAACCTCAATAGCTATTGGCATAAAACCATGATTAACACCACATAATTCAGAGCATTGACCATAATATACACCCTTTTTATCAATTCTAGTCCAAGTTTCATTGGTCCTACCTGGTACAGCGTCTGTTTTAATGCCAAGAGCCGGAACTGCAAAACTGTGAATTACATCCGCTGCCGTAATTAGAAATTTGATAGTTGTATTTTCTGGTACAATCACCCTGTTATCAACTTCTAATAACCTCAATTGACCTGTCTGTAAATCCTGATCTTGCAGCATGTAACTGTCAAATTCTATATTATCATGATCAGGATAGCTATAAGTCCAATACCATTGAGCCCCAACAACTTTAATAGTCATTTCAGCAGGCGGCGTATGTTCTGCCATTTTTAATATTCTAAAAGAAGGAACGGCAATTATAACAAGTATAATAATTGGTATAATTGTCCAGATCACTTCAATAGTAATATTATCTGTAAATTTAGCTGGTATAGGATTATTCTTAGCATTAAAACGTATGAGTACATAGAATATTAAAAAAGTGACAAATAATACTATTGCAGCTGAGATTATCATAAGAAAATTATGAAAATCATGCAACTCTGCCATTAATGGGCTTGCTGCTTCTTGGAAGTTAATTTGCCATGAAGTTGGTTTCGAGGCAAAAACTTCTGATGTTATAATAACACTTACTAATAATGTTAATAATCTAATCATAAACCTACTAAGATTTTTTATAAAATATATTTATGTATATAATACATCAATTAAATTAAAATCTAAAGTTTAAGTTTCTACAAACGCGAATTTAAAATAAAGTTTTTAAATTGGGTGCAGATAAGATTAGCACTAAAATAAGTCAAAACTATATTACAGTTGAATATAATAATTAAAATTATTTAATATACTTCAAACCCTTCCTTAGGCCTTTTACTGAGAATGGAATAGTTATTTGCTGCCCTTCAATATCTATAAAAGCTATATCATTATTTTTATTTGATAATAGTGTTTTTAAACTCTCTTTTGAAATAGAAGCTATTGCATTACATCCATTACTTAAACATATTGTATATTTTCCTGGAGAAATTAATTTTTTTGAACTAATAATAAAAGTACCAGATTGAATATTAACACCAAGAGGTACAGTCTCTAATATCTTTAGCTCTTTGCTTTTGCCAAAATACCCTATTTGCAATAAAATTACTTGTTTGTTTTTTTTACTATTTTTGTTAAAACTAATTTGCTGAGTCAACAAGCAAGTTTTTAACTTTTTATTTTTTGGAATACAAGAGACGGTCCAATCACCAAATTTTTTACCATTTTTCTTTGCAGCTATTGCAATATTCTGCTTTCCTAGAAAAAATATTACGGTTAGCAATAAAAGTCCAAATAATACAAAAAACAACTCTTTAACTTTTATTTTCATATAATACTTGAGTAGAATTTTAAAATAGAATAGTAAATTTAAATAAGATATTTATAGAAAATCACTAGAATAGAATAAATAAACAAAAATCAAAATGGTGGGCGATGACAGATTCGAACTGCCGACCGTCTCGGTGTAAACGAGATGCTCTACCAGCTGAGCTAATCGCCCTTAAATTTATTAAAAACTAAATATTTAAAATAGATATCACTTTACTACAAGATGATTTCATAAATATCAGTCAAATGTAATATGCATCAATTTTATCAAACAATCAAGTCTTTTATCTTCAAAAATATTGATTAGGTGAAATTATTCTATATGTTTATAAAATAAAATAACCCCAAATATAAACAAAACCACAAATAAGAATTTCTAATGAACAAAATAAAAAATATATTTGATAAATTTGTTGGCTATAAAATATCATTAAAAGAGCTTTATTTCTCATTAACCACATGGTTTGTATTGCTTGTAACTTTTTTAGGCATGACAACAAAATTCCATACAGCTTTGATGCTTGCAAATATTATCATAGCTCTATGTGTTTATTTAGTAATTATTTTAATTACTAATAGAATTCTGCTCTCTGGTTTCCTCACCCTGCTCTTAGCTGTTTTGTTTGATTATATAAAATTAATTAAGTGGCAATTCTTAATGCAAGAATTTTCTGCAGCTGATTTCTTTATGATTAAATTATTGGTTAATCATGGATTATTCAGACTGATTTATGAATATGCTACAAAAGAAATCTACTTAATATTTTTATTACTCCTGATAAATTTCATTCTAATGTGGAGTAAGTTTGATACTTTGCTAGATAAAAAACATTTAGGTATCAAAAATTATTGCGCATTAAGGTTGGTGTCTTTTGGTGTGGCCTTACTACTTTGTTTTAAAATATTTGATGTAGCACTTGACAAAAGATCCTACTTTAATCTAACCATTAAATCTATAAAATCTCAAAGTGAGTATTATTCAAGACGCATTAACGGGCCTTTTGCTGATATATTATTTAGTATACAAGATTTATATGTATCACCAAACTCAGGTAAGATTGATAAAAATCTAATTTTAGAGGAAGTAACAAAACTAAATAATAAAAACAATCAAACCATTACCGATCCTGACGAAATGCCTGATATCGTGGTAATTCTAAACGAATCTGTATTCGACCCAAGTAAACTTGATTATGATTTTGCAGAAAAATTCAATTTTTCTTTCTTTCGAGATACTAAATATACTAAATATAGCGGCATACTTAATGTTAATACTTATGGGGGCAGCTCCTGGATTAGCGAATATGAAATTAATACAGGCATACCTCATAAATCGTTTAATGGTCCAAGTTACATGCCTTTTATTACTTTAATACCTCGAACTAAAAACTCCATAATGTCTCATTTGAGATCAATCGGTTATAGAGTTGAGGTTGCATATCCTGTAGATAAGAATTTTTCGTTAGCTTTAGATGCATATACTAAACTTGGATCACATAAAATCAGTGATATTTATGAATTTGGATTTAAACCAGATAGCTGGGGAAATATACCAGATACTATGATTGGTGATATGATTATTGACGCTCTAGATCGCAATCCAGAAAAACCTAAATATATTTTTGCATCTACCATGCTAAACCATGGTCCACATTCTAGCTTTTTTCTAGATAACATAGGATGTAGCAGAGTAATGAACGATAAATTATGTTCAAAACTCAACGATTACATATCAAGAATTACCAAAACAAGCGAAGATCAAACAGATTTAATTGCAAAATTAATGAAAAGAAAAAGAAAAACCATCATAGTAAATTTTGGTGACCACCTACCCTCTTTCGAAGGATATTCAACTCAATTAAGGTTTACTCGCGATATTAAAGATTATTATAAAACTTTCTATAATATAAATGCTAATTTCGATATAAAACTAGATGAAAAAAAATATAAATCTTTAGATATTCATTTTATTCCCGGGTTGATTCTAGATATGGCTAATTTGAATAATAATGATTTTTATCAGGCTAGTTCAATTATACGTAAAAATTGTAATGGCCAGCTAAGTAATTGCATAGAAAAAAGTAAAAATATAGATGAATTACTAGAGAGCTACAAAAGCCTAACCATTGAGCAACTAGGTTTCTGAAATTAATTTTGCATTACAGCTAAATTATTAAACCAAGATAGCCTAAAACTATAGATAATAGATAAGGATATATACTGCTACTTTTGCTATATATATTTACTTACCCTTGCTTTTATTAAGCAAATTGGTTAAATTTATAATATCTACATAAATGTAGCTACATAATAATTATGATATAATATAATTTTGAAAATAATAGTTAAGTGTCAGATTTATTCGGTTTTGGTGTTAAGAAAGAAAATGTTAAAAATAGTAACTCCTATACAGCTGATGACATAGAGGTTCTAGAAGGTCTAGAGCCCGTCAGAATGCGCCCTGGAATGTATATTGGTGGTACTGACGAAAATGCATTACATCATTTAGTTTCTGAAGTGTTGGACAACTCAATGGATGAAGCTGTTGCTGGTTTTGCATCTAAGATTACCATAAAAATGCTTAATGATGGTTCGATAGAAATTAGTGATAATGGACGCGGTATACCAATTGATAACCACCCTAAATTCCCTAATAAATCTGCTTTAGAAGTAATATTTACAACTTTGCATTCAGGTGGTAAATTTTCTGGCGAATCTTATAAAACTTCTGGGGGTTTACATGGTGTTGGCATATCTGTTGTGAATGCTTTGTCTGAGCAATTGATCGTTGAGGTTTATCGCAATGGTACATCTTATACACAAAAATATTCTCGAGGTTTGCCTTTAACTACACTAGAGAAACAACCTGCATTAAAAAAGCTAAAAGGAACGAGAATAATTTTTTACCCAGATTATGATATTTTTGATAATTTAGCAAAGCTTAAGCCTAAAAGAATATATGATCTGGCAAAATCTAAGGCTTATCTATATAAAGGTGTAGAAATTCATTGGCATTGCGCTCCTGAATTAATTTCTTCAGAAGATGTAGTAGAAAATGATATTATACATTTTCCAAATGGTTTGAAAGATTATTTATACTCGCATTTAGATCAAAATAAAATCATTGGCAGCCAGATATTTTCTGGAAATGTAGAAATAAAATCATCGAATATTAAAGTTGAATGGGCTATCACCTGGCATGAAAATAAAGAATTCATAAAATCTTATTGTAATACCATCCCAACACCAATGGGAGGAACTCACGAGCAGGGTACCAGGGCAGCATTGTTGCGCAGTATAAAAATTTATGGAGAAATGACAGGTCATAAAAAAATCAACCAAATAATAGCAGATGATATTCTGCAATCTGCATGCATTATGTTATCCATCTTTATTAAAGACCCGGTTTTTCAAGGTCAAACCAAAGAAAAATTAGTCTCCAATGGTGTTGCTAAGCAAGTAGAGAATGCAGTAAAGGATCATTTTGATCATTGGTTAAGTGGAAATAAAAAATCATCCGATCAATTAGTTCAACATTTTATTAATAATGCAGAATATCGCCTAAATCGTAAAAATGAACGTAATGTTAGTAGAAAAACAGCAGTACATAAATTAAGATTACCCGGTAAGCTTGCAGATTGTAGCAGCACGAATTCAATAGGAACAGAGTTATTTTTAGTAGAAGGAGATTCTGCTGGCGGCTCTGCAAAGCAAGCGCGTGATCGTCATACACAAGCAATTTTACCACTTCGTGGTAAGATATTAAATGTAGCAAATGCTACAATACAAAAAATTAATGCTAATCAAGAAATACAAGATCTAGAGACTGCACTAAACTGTGGATCATTAAATAATTATTCGGAAGATAATTTGCGTTATGAAAAAATTATTATCATGACAGATGCAGATGTAGATGGTGCTCATATTGCTTCTTTATTAATGACTTTCTTTTATATAAGAATGCCTAAATTAATAGAAAATGGTCATTTATATTTGGCTAAACCTCCACTATATAGGCTGGTACAAGGAGCAAAAACTTATTACGCTGCAGACGATCAACAAAAAGAACAATTACTAAAAACATTATCAAAAAATAAGAAAAATATAGAAATTGGTAGATTCAAAGGCCTTGGTGAAATGACTCCAACGCAGTTAAAAGAAACGACAATGGAAAAGAAAACTCGTATACTTTATAAAATATCTATAGATGATTTTAACAATGTTGATATAATTGTAGATAAATTAATGGGTAAAAAACCAGAAAAAAGGTTTCAATTTATTCAAGAACAAGCATTAGCAAGAGGAAGAAATGGAATTGAATTATATGTATAATATTATATATAGCATTAATAGTAAAAATATATTAAACAGAGTAATTTTATTAATACAAATATCGTTTTTGTTTATATTATCGAATACGGCGTTAGCTAAAACTACTCAACAAAATCCAGAAGAAGATCAGTACCCTAATAGCTATTATTTTCGTCAATTTCAGGAAGTGTTTCAGCGTATTGAAAAAGATTATATGCAAGAGCCAAAACGCCAAGAAATGACAAATGAAGCTATTAATGGCATGCTACATTCTCTTGATCCGTATTCAGGCTATTATACAGGTGACGATTTGGAGTTCTTTCTAAATCAAACTGACGGTGAATTTGGTGGCATTGGTGTAGAAATTATTTACGATAGTGGCGCTGTTAAAGTCATTACTCCTATAGATGATCTACCAGCCCATAAAGCGGGTATTACTGCAGGCGACTATATCATCGGGGTAAACGGAAAATTAGTTTCTAATATGGGATTTAATAAATCAGTAAAAGAAATGCGAGGAAAGCCTGGCACCAAGATAAGTTTACTAGTTGTGAAGGAAGATGATCATAGCACAAAAGAAATAGAGTTAAAACGTGAAATTGTAAAAATAAAACCAATTAAGTTTGAAATCGAAGAAGAGGATTTTGGTGGTGTTGCATATGTTAGAATTGTAGCTTTTAATAACCAGACGAGTAAAGACTTAAAAAAATCTATAGAAGATATTCAAAATACACTTAAGAAAAAGAAAAAAGATTTAAAAGGAATAATATTAGATTTACGAAATAATCCTGGAGGCCTTCTTGACCAAGCTGTTGCAGTTTGCGAATATTTTGTTGATCATGGTGTTATTGTTTCAACAAAAGGGCGTGATAGTAGAAAAAATGCTGTTATGTCTGCTGGGCGTTTTGTTCCTAAGGCTCCACAAGTTCCAATTATAGTTCTAATTAATTCTGGAACCGCTTCCGCCGCAGAAATTGTTGCGGGCGCATTACAAGATCATAAAAGAGCTATTATAGTTGGCACTACATCGTTTGGTAAAGGTTTGGTACAAACATTTACTCAGATCAGTAAGAATGCTGCAGTAAAATTAACTAGTGCAAAATATTATACACCTAATGGAAGATCTATTAATGCAAAAGGGATCATACCAGACATTTTTATCGAAAATGCCAAAGTTGAATATGCAAAAGAAGAAAAAGAAAAAAAACAAACAGCGTTTAGCAAATCATCTATAAAAAGTTATTTAAAAAAATATAATATGGAAGAAAAAACTGCTGACAATCAACTTAAAGATAATGATCAGGAAGAAAAAAAGTTACAGGATAAGAAAGAGTTAGAAAAAAAATATGTTATGTCCAATAAGTATAAAAATGATTATCAATATGCCAGAGCATATGATTTAATTCGTGGGCTGATAATAAGTCGTACAGAAAAAAAATAAGATACGATTAATTATATGACCCAAAATAAAATAGATCAAACAGATTACAGAAAATTACCATTTCGTCCTGGAGTTGGCATGATGATAATTGACAAAAACAACAGGGTATTTGTTGGTAAGCGTGTTGATTCAAGAATTAACGGTTGGCAAATGCCCCAAGGTGGTATAGATCTTGGAGAAACACCAAGCGCAGCAGCTTTGCGTGAAATGAAGGAAGAAATTGGTTGTAATAAAGGATATGTTATTGCAGAAAGTAAATGTTGGTACAGCTATCGTGTACCAGATTCATTAATTTCTAAATTATGGAACGGAAAATATTGTGGACAAAAACAAAAATGGTTTTTAATTAGGTTTACAGGTGAAGATAGCGATATCAATCTTGCCACAGAAATCCCTGAATTTGATCGATGGAAATGGGTGGATTTTCATGAGTTATTATCCAATATTATTCCATTTAAATTTAAGCTATATAAAAGAGTGGTAAACGAGTTCAAGAGAGTATTGAACTCTTAATATCATTGATAATCACTTCTTATAAAAAAGAAAGTAAATAAAATTAAAGTTTTGTTTAATAGTAAATCAAGGATGAAGTGCAACACCTAATGTGCTATAAGCACAAATGTAAAAAAA
>JAHDGL010000037.1 GCA_020627625.1 Alphaproteobacteria bacterium
ATACTAAACATATCCTAGCGGCATAATTTAGTCTCAAAGCTATTGAACTTATACAGAGTTAAAATTCTAACTTGCAAAAGGATTTTTTATCATATAGTATAATCGTAGTTTTTCTGGGTAATTTAAGTTTAAGGTTTGTTCAAAATGGCAAGAGTAACAGTTGAAGATTGTGTTGAAGAAATTCCTAATAGATTTGAGCTAGTTATACTAGCGGCTCAAAGGTCTAGGAATATTGCCTCAGGTGCCCCTATAACAATAAATCGTGATAATGACAAGAATCCAGTGATTGCATTGCGCGAAATTGCAATGAGTAATATTGATATTGATAATTTAAGAAGTTCTCAAATCGCTAGTTTGCAAAAAAATAACAAAGTAGATCAAGCTCAAGAAGAAAACCTACACGCAGAAAAACAAGATTCTGTAGATAGGGATGATGAATTTGCGTATTCTTCTAAAGTTGAAAATGATTCTTTTTCAGATGATATTAGCATTGAGCCAGGTTTAGAGATAGACTTTTCTGATAATATTGATGAGTAATAAATAAGGTTATTGACTAATTAAAAAGTTGTTTTTGTTGTTGAGTTTTGTTGCTATACATTCCTGTTTATGCAGTAATGTTAACAAACTTACGCCGTTTCCCATTTTAAATTAGAGATTTGCATTTCAAGGTGAGGCTGGGCAGCTTATATGTATATTGTGTATATAGATAGGTAAGAACAGAGGAATCGTGCAAAATTCTATATAATTTGACATAAGTAATGGTATCAAACTATAGAGAATACCATTGCTTTAAAACGTTGCTACTTGATTGTAATCTATTATTAAATTTCTTGATTTTTGAATGATTATATTTATTTTTAAACGATTATATTGTAATATAATTTATTATTGATTATAAAGTAGTTAATCAATTGATTGTTTAAAATATAATAATTTTTATGTCCATAAATACACAAGATATCAAAAAAAATCGTCCAATATCTCCGCATTTAAGTATATACAAACCTCAAATCAGCTCGATTTTATCTATTGGTCATCGCTTAAGTGGTTTTGGTCTATTTATATCTTTATCTATTTTTTGCTGGTGGTTTATATTCTGGAGTTTTAGTGGATTTAAATCATGCTACTTGAATCTATTCGATTATAAAATAGTAAAAATATTTTTATTTCTTGCAAGCTATGGATTTTTTTACCATTTATGCACCGGTTTGCGTCATTTAATATGGGATACTGGACGTGGTTTTTCAATATCTGCTATTAATTTTTCAGGTTGGTTGATTGTTGTTTCCTCAATTATATTGACAATTATTTTTTGGTTATGTATCTAAGGTGATTTTATGAGCAATAAATTTAAATCCAATTTATCAATGGCAAAAAATCTTGGTTCAGCTGGTTCTGGTTCAAAACATTGGTTATCTCAAAGATTTACTGCAATCATTCTTGCAATTACAGCATTTTGGGTAGTTTTATTTTTTTTGAAATTAAATAATGAAAACGTTGATACAAATGTAATAATCGATATCATCAAGAGCCCTGTAAATATTATTATGTTAATATTATTTGTTTTAACAGGTTTTTACCATTCATCTTTAGGCATGCAAGTAATAATAGAAGATTATATTAAGTCTCGCCTAGTTAAGATGATTATGTTATTATGCGTACGAATTTTTTCAATAATAACAGCTATATCATTTTTGATAGCTATTATATATATAATGACTTCATAGTGGAATTATAATTTATGTCAAAAGATTACAATATAACCAATCACGAATTTGATGTTGTAATAGTTGGTGCTGGTGGTGCTGGTCTTAGGGCCACATTTGGTATGGCAGAAGCCGGTCTTAGCACTGCTTGTATTTCTAAGGTTTTTCCAACAAGAAGCCACACGGTTGCTGCCCAAGGCGGAATCAGCGCAGCATTAGGCAATATGGGAGAAGATGATTGGCGTTGGCATATGTATGATACTGTAAAAGGTTCTGATTGGTTAGGCGACCAAGATGCGATTGCCTATATGTGCAAAAATGCAGTAGAAAGTATTATAGAATTAGAGCATTACGGAGTGCCATTTTCTAGAAATAAAGAAGGTAAGATTTATCAACGTCCATTTGGTGGAATGACAACTGAATATGGTAAAGGCAAACCCGCTTTAAGAACTTGTGCGGCTGCGGACAGAACTGGTCATTCTATTTTGCACACCCTTTATCAGCAGGCTCTAAAGCACCGGGCACAGTTTTTTATCGAATATTTTGTAATAGATTTGATAATGGAAGATGGAAAATGCAAGGGGGTAGTTGCATGGAATCTAGATGATGGCACATTACATTCTTTCCGAGGACATCAGGTTGTGCTTGCAACCGGCGGCTATGGCAGGTCATATTTTTCTGCAACATCTGCGCATACTTGCACAGGTGATGGTGGCGGAATGTGCATAAGAGCTGGTATTCCGATGCAAGATATGGAATTTGTACAATTTCATCCAACTGGAATTTATGGTGCAGGTTGCCTAATTACGGAAGGTTGTAGAGGCGAGGGAGGATATTTAGTTAATTCCGAAGGTGAACGTTTTATGGAAAGATACGCTCCTTCAGCAAAAGATCTTGCCTCAAGAGATGTTGTAGCGCGAGCGATGACAATGGAAATTCACGAAGGGCGTGGAGTTGGGCCAGAAAAAGATCATGTATACTTACATTTAAATCATTTACCACCAGAGATATTGGAAAAAAGATTACCAGGTATTTCTGAAACTGCTAAAATTTTTGCAGGTGTAGATGTAACGAAAGAACCAATACCAGTATTGCCAACAGTGCATTATAATATGGGAGGAATTCCAACAAATCATCATACAGAAGTTATTACGCTAAAAAATGGTAACCAAGAAGTGGTACCTGGATTAATGGCAATAGGTGAGGCAGGGTGTGTTTCTGTTCACGGTGCTAATAGACTTGGCTCTAATTCGTTGCTTGATTTGGTAGTTTTTGGAAGGGCTGCAGCGCAAAGAGCAGTTAAAATTATTGATAAAGAAGCTAGTCATAAAAAATTAAAAAATGGCACATTAGATCAAATTATCAATAGGTTAGATCGCATTCGTAACAGTGACGGTGAAATTTCTGTTGCTGATTTGCGTTTAAAAATGCAAAAAGCGATGCAAAACCATGCTGCTGTATTTAGGACAGAAGAAAGCTTAGCTGAGGGTATGAAAATAATTGATGCAATACGCAGGGAATATCAAAATATTAAAATAAATGATCGTTCTATGATTTGGAATAGTGATTTAGTTGAGGCTTTAGAGCTTGAGAATTTGTTGGATCAATCTGTGTTAACTATCCATGCAGCGGCTAATCGCAAAGAAACTCGTGGAGCGCATGCTAGAGAGGATTTTCCTAATCGTGATGATAAAAATTGGATGAAACACACTATGTTATGGTTAAATGCGGATGGTAAAGTAAATATAGATTATAAACCTGTAATATTAGACACAAATACTGATGAAGTGGAAACAGTTCCACCGGTACAAAGGGTTTATTAAACAAGTTGTGTGAGGATCAAATATGGCTGAATTAAGATTACCGGTAAATTCTAGAGTAAAGGAAGGTAAGATTCATAAAGGATCTGATTCTAGAGATTCTACTGATTTTAGCGTTTCTAAAACGCTAAAAATATATAGGTATGATCCAGATTCTGAAGATGATCCAAGAATTGATACTTACAAAATTGATACTAAGCAATGCGGACCTATGGTTCTAGATGCTCTTATCAAAATAAAAAACGAAACTGATTCAACATTAACTTTTCGTCGTTCTTGCCGTGAAGGAATTTGTGGTAGTTGCGCAATGAATATTGATGGCACTAATACACTTGCTTGTATTAAACCTATAAAAGATGTTTCTGGTGATATTAAGATTTATCCATTGCCGCATTTGCAGGTTGTAAAAGATTTGGTGCCAGATATGAATCATTTTTATGCGCAATATGCTTCTATTGAACCTTGGCTTAAGAGTGATACTCCAACATCAAAGACAAAGGAAAGGCTGCAATCGGAAGAAGATAGGGAAAAACTTAACGGTTTGGATGAGTGTATATTATGCGCATGTTGTTCTACTTCTTGTCCTAGCTATTGGTGGAATGGTGAAAAATATTTAGGGCCTGCTATTTTACTTCAAGCATATAGATGGCTTATGGATTCAAGAGATGACGCTGAAGGAGAGCGCTTGGATGCTCTTGAGGATCCATTTAAATTATATCGTTGTCATACAATCATGAATTGTACTAAAACCTGCCCAAAAGGTTTAAATCCAGCGAAAGCTATTGCTGAAATTAAGAAGAAAATAGTTGAACGTGAAGGAGTGTAGTATATATAGTAAAAACAGTTGAAGTTTACATATTTTTTATAATAAACGAAGTTAATTCAGTGTAAAAACCACCATGATATATAATTTATTTACAAATATATTTCTTTTTAGAAGAAAATTTACTTAATATATATATTTGTGTTAGTGTAATAATTGAAGTATTTTTTTAGGGTTAAAAAAAGATGAAAAAATTTTGTTTATTTATTACAATATTATGTTCAAGTTTGATTGCGTTGGCAGAAACTCGGAACAAGAAAGTAATAAATTACTTTCTTGATAATGAGCTCATTCAGTTATTAATTTCTGGTGGTTACTACACATTGGGGGCGATAACCATTTTAACAATTATATCTCTTATTTCTAAAAAGTTTCGTAAAGTTATTTTAAGTACAATTTTAGCAATTTTTGGTTTGTTGCTAGTGTTATTTGTATTTGAGTCATTTAATAATTTAGAATGGATTCCTCCTACTTACTAAAATTATTTGATTATATTCTTATGTAATAATTTAATTACTTTTTCGTTATCCTGATCATTTATCAATATTGAGATTTTTATATCTGAGAAATTTGAAGCTAAAATTTCTATATTATTATCAGATAATATTGATATTATTTGTTCAATTAAACTAATATTATTTTTAATGGCGTAACCGATAATACTAATAGTTGAAATATTGCTATTTAAAGAATATTGGGTTAATATAGAATCGTTTTTTAAGCTCCTCAACGCTAATTTGCATTTATTCTTATCAAACAAATTAGTTACAATATAAGCTTTGTTTGTATCTAAATTATGTAATTGTTCGATAGAAATTGATTCTTTATTTAGTGTATTCAGAATTTTATTAAAATTATTTGCTTGATACTCAATGTCAATTTTTAGTAAATTTTTGTTTGATGTAATAGCGGTTATTTGTGTATTTTCCATGATAAAGTTTTTTGTTTCTATTGTTGTACCAGAATTATTATTAAAAGAAGAAACTATTCTCATTGGAAAATTGTATCTTTTAGCTGCAAGAGCAGCTCTTGGGTGAAGAATTTTTGCACCAGATGTACATAGTTCATATAATTCATTAACATGTATTTTTTCTAATTTTATAGCATCGTGAACTATTCTTGGATCTGCGCTATATATGCCTTCAACATCTGTATATATATCGCATCTATCAGCATGCAAAGCGGCGGTTAATAATGCAGCACTAGTATCCGAGCCACCTTTGCCAAGGGTTGTTATATCTCCATTGTCATTAACCCCTTGAAAACCTGTTATCACAGGAATAATATCATCATTTATTAATTTCTTTATTTTTTTGGAATCAATATTAGTAACATATGAATTACCATGAATAGCATTTGTTTTTAATGGAACTTGCCACCCTTGCAAAGATTGGGCTTTTAAACCCATATTTTGTAATTGCAATGATAGTAGGGCAGATGTGACTATCTCAGCACTAGCAAGGGCAGCATCATATTCACGCATATGTTGTTGAGATTCCAGATCAGATAATTGATCACATTTTACAATAAGCGAATTAGTAACACCCGCCATAGCGGATACGACTATTACAATTTTGTTATTATTACCAATTTCATTTTTTACTATTTTAGCAACATTTTTAATACAATTAAGATCTGCAAGGGATGTTCCACCAAATTTTTGAACAACTAATTTCATATGATGTAAAATCAAATATATCTATTTCAAATTTACATACTATAACAGTTTATTATTAATTATTGAAGATTTATATTAACTAACTATACTGTATAATATTTACTATGATTCTTAGTATAAGATAATGTGCAAGAAAAAAGATATAACAATTAGAAAATCTTCCATAGACCGCGAAGAGCTTAATAAATTTAACAAAACGCAGTTAGAATGGTGGGATTTAGAAGGTGAGTTTAAGCTTCTGCATAAGTTAAATAGCATAAGAATTAAATATATTAATTCTGTTGTTGAAAAACATCTAAAAAGAACCAAAAAACTAAAAGCATTAGAAGTGCTTGATGTTGGTTGTGGCGGGGGTTTGGCCTCTGTTAGTATGTTTAAATCTGGTTTTAAAGTAACGGGTTTAGATGCGAATAAATATAATATTCATGCAGCTAAAGAATATGCTAAAGCAAATAAATTAGATATTGAATATATAAATTCCACGGCTGAAGAGCATATAAATTTAGGCAAAAAATATGATCTGGTAATATGTCTTGAAGTTATCGAGCACATAGCAAATCCAGAAGAGTTTATAAAAAATATTAGTAAATTGGTAAAAGATGGTGGATTAGTTGTATTTTCTACTATTAATCGTACAAAGAAAGCGTATTTATTTGCCATAATTATGGCTGAATATATTTTGGGTTGGGTGCCAAAAAACACCCATAATTATTCTAAATTTATTAAACCTTCAGAGTTTGTGAATATGTCGAAGAATACAAAATTAAAACTAGAGGAGCTTCAAGGGGTGTCTTTATCACCTATTACGCATAGCTGGTATTTGTCAGATGATATTGACGTGAATTATTTTTCTGTATTTTCTAATTAAACCATAGTAATTTCAACTATTTTTTATAAATAAAAGATTTGTATTATGTTACCAAATGACCCTAAATTAATAGATTTTTTGAATAGATTATTTAATAGTAATGCAGATTTTAGAAGATTTTATAATGATGAATTTTTTCAACAGTTCGAAGATCAACAAACACCTCTATTTACACTATTAAAATGCTCTGATTCCAGAATTCAAATTCAATCTTTTGAATCAAATCCGCAAAATAATGCATTTGTTATACGCAATATTGGCAATCAAATTGCTAATAGTGAAGGTTCTGTGGATTTTGGTGTACAAGTTCTGAAAACTCCCTTTCTACTAATTATAGGTCATTCTGGTTGTGGCGCTATTAAATCAGTGATATCTGGACAAAAAACAAAAATACCAGCAATTGATAAAGAGCTAGAATCATTAAAATTTAGTTCAAACCATACAAAAGAAGCTATCATTGAAAACATTAATAATCAAGTTGATTTTGCTATGAATAAATACTCTTCTAAAGTAAAAAAATCTGAATTGACTATCATAGGTGCGATATATGATTTTAGAGACGATTTTGCTCTTGGAAAAGGTAAGTTAATTCTTGTGAATATCAATGGAATTAATGACTCTGGCTTTATCGACAAACAATATTCTAAAATAATAAAAAATTTACAAGTTTTGTAATAAATCATTTATACTAATACCATTTCTCATTTTGAATTAGAGGTTTGTTTTTCAAGGCTAGGCTTGCGCAGTGTATATATTGATTATAATTCTTTACATTTCGATTAAATTTTCTTACTATGTGCATGGGTTTAGCAAAAATAAAACCATTTCTTATTTTCAATTTGTTTTATAACGCGAATTTAGGATAAGAAATTTAGCAGATTTTTGTGTAGATTAGGCAATTTTTAGTACAAAATGTTCTCAAAAAACGGAGAATATCCGTAGATATTTGAGTATTTTTGGGGTTATTTTTTGCTAACAAAGTGTCAATCTATACGTAAATATGCAATTTTGCTTATCCTAAACTAGCGTTTATAAGAATTAATCTACATAAAGATATGCAATTTATTGATGAAGCTCAGATTTATATAAAAGCTGGAAATGGTGGTCACGGAGCTGTAAGCTTTCGTCGTGAAAAATATATTGAGCGGGGTGGCCCAGATGGTGGAGATGGAGGCAATGGTGGTAGCATTATATTCCGTAGTAATTCACATTTGAATACATTATTAAAATTTCGTTATAAAAAGCATTTTAAGGCTGAAAATGGCGAACAGGGTAAGGGGTATAATAAAACAGGTAAGTCCAGACCTCCCTTGGTGTTAGAAGTTCCGGTAGGAACGCAGATTTTTGCAGATGACGGTTTGCTTTTAATCTACGATTTTACCAAAGATAATCAGGAGTTTGAAATAATAAAAGGCGGCAAGGGCGGTCTTGGTAATAGTCATTTTAAATCTTCAACTAATCAAGCACCGCGCAGACGTACGGAAGGTGGTGTTGGTGAAGAAATGGATGTTAGCCTTAAATTAAAAATACTTTCTGACGCTGGACTAATTGGCTTGCCTAATGTTGGTAAATCTACTTTTCTTTCAAGAGCAACATCTGCAAAACCTAAAATTGCCAATTATCATTTCACTACATTAAAGCCATCATTGGGTGTGGTATATATAAATGATGAAGAATTTGTGTTGGCAGACATACCGGGTTTAATTGAAAATGCGCATAAAGGTAGTGGTCTTGGTGATCGTTTTTTGAAGCATATCGAGCGTTGCAATGTGTTAATTCATGTGATAGATGCCTCTAGCCAAAATTTAGAGCAAGATTACCGAACGATCAGGAAAGAGTTAGAATCCTATTCCCCAATGTTAAAACATAAAAAAGAAATCATCTGTTTGAATAAGATAGATGTTCTAGACAATGACCAAGTGCAAGAACAAATATCGTCCTTGGAGCAAATCACTAAAAACAAGATATATCCGATCTCAACATATGTAGGATCCGGATTAAATGTTGTCTTAAGCAAAATATTAGAAATTATTAGCTCACCCAAGGAAGAGTAGCAAGTTTTAGTCGATTCTAGAACGGGTTCTTAAATTTATCTCGAATTTATTACATCAAATTCATCTCACTATATGTTAATTTATTTATTGTCTTTATAATTATAAACATAATAATTAAATAAAAATTAATGTTAATTTAATACTAATGTTAGTGTAATGTGTTATTTATGTTTTTTTATAATTTATTAATTTCTTTCGCTAAAAATAATCTTTAACACTTCTCAATCAAAGTTATCTTCTAATTTATTGTAAATAATTTTTGCATACAAAAAATTAATTTTATATACAAAATTAAATCTTCTAGTTGCTAATAAATGTATTTTTGTTAAATAATATCTTGCAATATATTAAAAAATACGATATATTATTAACTAATGTAAAAAAGTGATGTATCATACATCATACATCATACATCATACATCATACATATACATTGTTATATTAATTAATAAAGGTATTAGAAATGAGTTCAAAAAATATAATATATAAGAAAATATTACCACTAGCTGTGTCTACTATTCTATCAACCCTAGCTTTTAGTGAAATAGCTCTGGCAGGTGGACAGAATCAAACACAAAAAGATCAAAAAAAGTATGGTGTAAAAAAAATACAAAAAAGACTAAAAAGAAATATTTTTTTTGAAAACCCTACTACTAATGGTTCAATGCCTGTCGAACCTCGGTTTTATGTCGAACCTCAGCTTTATTCTGATGAGGCTTCCGAATATGAGACTATGTCAAAAAATCTGTGGCAGGTTTTAGAAAAATTTCACGATTTTCAACGCAATCTTCTAGAAAGTCAAAGAAGTAAATTTCTTGAGTATATGAAAAATAACGCAGATATAGGTGTATATTCAGAAGCGTTACAGGAAAAATTCAATGAAAAGTTCAATGAAGGGTTCAAAGAAGGGTTCAAAGAAGAACTCAAAAAATGGGCAAAAAAATTAACTACAGATAATGATCTTAATGAAGAATTTATAGAAAAACTAATCAAATCCGATATTATTAATCGTTTCAGTGATTTCGATGATTTCAATGATTTCAATCTTTTCACTGTTTTCACTGTTTTTAATGGTTTTGATAAAGAACTTATCAAGGAAAATCTCAAAAAATTAAATCAAATAATAGATACAAACCTCAAAGAACACTTCAAAAAATTGACGAAAATTTTAGATGCAGCGAGGAAAGAAGCATTAAACATAGCCGGTCTGAGTCTGCAAACGAATCTGAATACTCAGAAAAATCACAAGGATTTAGAAGAGCAGCTAAAAAAACAGGAAGTTATAGCTATTAAAGTTACTAAAGC
>JAHDGL010000038.1 GCA_020627625.1 Alphaproteobacteria bacterium
AAATTCCAAAATATTTTTAAAAAAACACATAAACTTCAACTTGATTCACTATAAATTATATTTTCGTTAGATCTTTCTCCTTTTTGAAAGTTTGGTAAAGTACTGGTATTACAAAAATAGTAAATAAGGTGCCAATCAACATTCCACCAATAATCACTAAACCAATAGAATTTCGTGATGCTGATCCTGCCCCAGACGCAATAACTAAAGGAAATGCACCGCAAATAGTTGCAATACTAGTCATTAAAATAGGGCGTAGGCGGAGTTTTGCCGCTTCAATAACAGCTTCAGAGATTAAAACACCTTTTCTACGTAATTGATTTATAAACTCAACAATCATAATAGAGTTTTTTGTAACTAGTCCAATCAGAGTTATCAAACCAATATTACTATACATATTTAGACTATTACTAAATATTAAAAGCGCTAGTAATCCACCTGTCATAGAAAATGGTACAGCCATTAAAATAAGTAAAGAGTCTGTAAAGCTCTCAAACTGAGCAGAAAGCACTAGATAGATAAATATTAGAGCAAGCAAGAAAGTGATAATTGTTTGCCCAATAGATTCATTCATTTGATCTATTTGTCCATGAAATGTCAATTGTGTATTATTTGTATCGATTATATCTTTGGCAATAGTTTCGATAGTCTTTGCAGCTTCTTCTATACTAGCATCTGGGTTCAGATTAGAGCTTATAGAGATTGATTTTGAGTTATTATAATGCTGATATTTTTTTACCGTTATAGTCTCAATGAATTTGACTAAAGTTTCTATGGGCAAGAAATTTCCTTTGTTATTTTTGATATAAATCTTTTTTAAATCATTTATTTCGTTACGATCTTTACTATTATAACGCACTATTACATTATAAATATCATTACCTAATTGAAAATCTCCAACTCTTTTTCCCGAGATTAAATATTGTATAGTCTTACCAATTACATCAAGATTGACACCATAACGATAAGCTTTCTCACGATTAACCACAATATCTAGAGTAGGGGTTGATGATTTAAAATCTCGTTCTACATTTACAAAAATATGATTAGCTTGCATTTGATCTACAAATTTCTGTGACATTTTATCTAAATCATTATACTCAAGGGAAGTTTGTAAACTAAATTCTACTGGCTTGTCTGATCTTCCTCCTCCTATTGTTGGTGGACTAACAGCAAAAATTGACATTCCAGGGATTTCTGAAAATTGTGAATTTAATTCTCGTTTTATTTCATTATGAGATTTACTCCGTTTGGACCAATCGATCAGAGGCACAAATGCCATACTATCTTCACCACCATTAGTGCCAATTATTCCTAAAAAACCTTTAATATCTTTTTGCTCTGTCAGTATTTTCTCTGCTTCTATAAATGTTTTTAAAGATTCTTGCGTGCTAGAACCTTCTGGGCCACGAAAAAATACTTGTAAGAAACCAGAATCTTCATCTGGAACAAATATTTTGTCTATTTTGATAAAACCAAAAACAAGTATTATTACAGAAAATATACATATGCTATAGAATTTTAATTTATTATTTAAAGCAATACCCAGATATTTAATATAGACTAATTGTGTTTTAAGCAAAAAATTATCAAAATTTTGCAAGAGTTTAGGTTTTGCTTTACCAGCCTCTTCTACCATTCTACTGGTCATCATTGGTGTTAGCGTTAAGGCCACAAAGCCAGAAAACAATACACAAAATGCAAGAGTCCATGCAAATTCTATAAATAACTTACCAAGAAAACCATCAATTAGACCAACTGGCAAAAACACAGCAGCTAGGGTAATAGTCATAGCAATAACCGCAAAACCAATCTCCTGAGCACCATCAAAGGCAGCTTGCATTGGTTTTTTACCTAGTTCTTTGTTATGTCTGAATATATTCTCAACCATTACAATTGCATCATCAACTACTAATCCGATAGCTAGAATCATTGCAAGTAGGGTAAATATATTAATACTAAAACCAACAAGGTACATAACAGTAAAAGTACCTATAAGAGATATCGGAATAGTTAGTAGAGGAATTATAGTAATACGCGCTGAACCAAGGAATAAATATATTATCAATCCGACAAATATTATAGCTTCAGCAATAGTAAGATATACTGAGTTAATAGATTTATTCACAGCAATTGCTGCATCATAAGCGATATTTATTTCTACGCCTTCAGGTAAATTCTTTTGTATCTTTGGTAGCTCTTTGCGTACTGAGTTAGATAATTCAATAATATTAGCAGTAGATTGCTTGATTAAGCCAATAGCAAGTGATGGTTTACCATTATATCTTAAAATCACCTCTTCATCGTATGGTTTTAATTTTATATTAGCAACATCCTTAAGTTTTATAATGGTACCATTTGCATATTGCTTTACAATAATATTACCAAATTCTTCTATTGTATTTAAAGAGTTTGCTAGTTTAAGAGAAAAATTACGAGTATTGGTTTTAATTGACCCTGCTGGATAGTTTTTATTTTGCGAATATATAGCAGATTCTAGCTCAAAAGGAGTAAGCTTATGTTGAAACATTCTAGTGCTTATAGGTTCTATATACATAGTGTAATAACGTGCGCCAAATATTCTAGATTCACCTATTGTTGATAATTTTTCTAAAGCAGATTTAATTAAATTATCAGATATTCTAGTTAATTCTAAACTATCATGTTTGTCGCTATTAACGCTCAACCAGAAGCTAGGCCAGGCATCCATATCCATTTTTGAAACATTTGGAAAATTCATATCGTCTGGAAAAATCTGACTAATATCAGAAATTTTAGAACGCACATCATTTAACGCAATATCGATATCTGTATCCAAATTAAATGTCAGGACAATAGAGCTTTCCCCAACTTTGGTCGAGGATGAAATTGATTCAAGATTTTTAGTTGTTTTTAAAATCTTCTCAATTGGTGTAGTAATTTGACGCTCCATATAAGATGCATCTGCGCCGCTATATATTGATTGTACCGTAATAATTGGAGGGCTGATGTTAGGAATATTACGTATTTGTAGTTTAGTAAAAAAAATTAAACCCAATGATAAAACTATTAAACTCAGTACTATGGTAAAAACAGGTCTTTTTATACAAATATTTGATAATGTCATAAAATTTCATTCACTGTAGTTTAATTAAGTTTATTTTACTTATGTTATTAACGCGAGTTTAGGATAAGCAAAATTTCATATTTACGTTTAGATTGACACTTTTTAGCAAAAAATAACCCCAAAAATACTCAAATATCTACGGATATTCTCCGTTTTTTGAGAACATTTTGTACTAAAAATTGCCTAATCTATACAAAAATCTGCTAAATTTCTTATCCTAAATTCGCGTTATTAATATTTTTTTATTTGTTTTTTTCTTCAATTATTCTAATATTTGCGTTATTGTAAATTTTCGTAAGTCCACTTAATACTAGCAAGTCACCATCCTGAATTTCATCAGATATAATTTCTATCATATCGTTTGTTCTAGATCCAACATTAACATATACTTGTTTAACTTTTAATTGTTTTGTTTTTATTTGTTCAGATTGATCATTATTTTTAGGTTGTTTATTTTGCTTGGGTTTTGTATCTTGCTCAGATAGTTCAGATTCATCATTTTCTATGATTTTATATACAAAATTTCCTTTATCGTTCTTAAGCAATATTTTTTCTGGAATTGCCAAAGCTTTGTGCTCATCGAATATTATTTCTACTTCTATATAACTATTATGAATTAATTTACTATCTGATGAAAATGCAATTTTAGCAGTCATTGTACCATTCTCATTTAGATAATCTGATACATCGATGATTTTTCCCTGAATTTTATTATTATTGATATCACGGGCATAAATTAGCGAATTTTGATCTATTTTTGAATGCATATTTTCTGGCAACTCCAAGAAGATGATTTTATCATCAGGCGCAACTAAGCTAAATAAATAATCTCCTATCTTTACTTCATCACCAACTTTAGCTTTAATAACACCAATATAGCCATCATAAGGAGCAGTAACGATCATATCATTATATTGATTTATACTATTAATTAGATCAAGTTTTGCAATTTTTAGGGCAACTTTAGATTTTGCCAAGAGTTCGCTACTTATAAATTTCTTTTTAAATAAGGATAGATCTTTTTCGTAAGCGGTTTTTGCAGATTCAAAAGCAGCCTCAGATTTTGCTTTTTTAGCTTCAGCTATATTTTTATCAATAGAAATTAGAAAATCACCAGCAGATATGTTATTACCCTGATTCATGGACATAGAATTTACAGTCCCAGAGTATTTTGCATAATAATCTCTGCTTTTGTTGGATTTACATTTACCTATAACAGTAATTTTATCATAAAAATCATAAATAGTAGTTTTAACTGGATGCACCAATATTCCGTTCTCACCAGCTTTAATAGGAAATATAAAGCAGATTAATAACAAAAATTGTAAAATCACGATAGTTCTAGAGGTTTTATTAAGTAATTTATTAAAATATAACTTCAAATGATGAAAAATGTTCATTTACTATACCTAATCTATTAGAAATACTTAAAAAAATAATTCCGTAACAAATATTATTAATTACAAAAGTGTAATTACACAAGTATATAATTACATGACTATATAATCACATATTAATAGTGCGTTTATCAACAGCTAAAGCAGCTTCTTTAATGGCTTCATTCAAAGTAGGGTGGGCATGGCAGGTACGCGCTATATCTTCTGCGCTACCCCCAAATTCCATATATGCAACTATTTCAGCAATTAAAGTTCCGGCATCTGGTCCTATAATATGAGCTCCTAATATTTTGTCTGTATTAGCACATGCTAGTAATTTTACCATACCATCAATGTTACCAACGCTACGTGCTCGGCTATTTGCTAAAAACGGGAACTTCCCAACTTTATATTTTGTATTATTATTTTTTAAATCCTCTTCAGTAGCCCCAACTGATGCAACTTCTGGCCATGTATAAACAACTCCAGGAATTAAATTGTAATTAACATGGCCAGCCTGGCCGTTCATAATTTCTACAGCTGCTATGGCCTCTTCTTCTGCTTTATGTGCTAGCATTGGGCCGCTGATTACATCGCCAACAGCGTATATATTGGGAACATTTGTTTGAAAATGTTTATCAACATTAATACGACCAGCTTTGTCCAAAGAGATACCAACTTCTTCTGTAAAAAGCTTTTCAGTATTGGGTTTTCTACCTACTGATACTAAAACAACATCACAAGATAATTCTGTTTTTTTACTATCATTAACCTCTGTAATATTTAACAAAACTTGATTTGATTCTTTTTTTGCTTTTAATACTTTACTGTTCAGGATAAATTTAATTCCCTGTTTTTCTAGAGTTTTATGAAAAGATTTACCTATTTCTTGATCTAAGGCTGGTACAATCCTATCTGCATATTCTATAACAGTAACATTGCTGCCAAGCCTTCTCCATACTGAACCAAGTTCAAGGCCGATATAACCCCCACCAATAACAACTAATTCTTTGGGTACTTTGTTTAAAGATAACGCTCCTGTTGAGGATACGATTGATTTTTCATCAACTTTTATTCCTGGTATATCGATAACTTCAGAGCCAGTAGTGATTAGAATTTTTTTTGCTTTAATTCTATCTATTATTTTATTATTGTTAATTTCAACAATGTTATTATCAGCAATTTTTCCTGTTCCGGTAAATCTTGTAATTTTATTCTTAGCAAACAGCCCTTCTATACCTTTGCATAAATCACTTACTACCCTATCTTTTTTTGATAGCATTTTTTTTAAATCTAATTTTACATCAGTATTAATACCAATATCGACAAAATGTTTTTTAGCGTCTTCGTATTTTTCTGAGAAGTTAAGTAAGGCTTTGGAAGGTATGCAACCAACATTAAGGCAAGTTCCGCCTAAGTTATTACGTTTTTCAACGCAGGCAACCTTCATGCCTAATTGCGATGCTCTAATTGCACCAGTGTAGCCAGCTGGCCCTCCGCCTATTACAACTAAATCAAATTCTTGCATAATACATATTTAATAACATATTTAATATGGTCATTTATTCATTTGCTATATCTTAGTATAATTCATACTAATATTTGTTAGTAAAAAATAATTTAAAATTGATGACCTATATTATTTAGATTACCAGATGATTGTTTAATAAACAATAAAATAAGAAAACAATTTAAATATCGCATTTTAAAAAAAATCTTTTTTGAGGTTTAAACTATTTTTTGTAGGGCTAGATATAATAGTAATTAAATTAATTTGATCAGTAAAAGATTTGTAGTTAAAATTGACTAATTCTCTATACATCTTTTTATTTATCGAATATGCAATACCAGAAATTAAGGAATTAGATTCACCAAGATTTTTTAGATTATACATTAATTCTAATGGAGAATCATGTTCGAGATTTAATGTTTCCATGTCAATAATATTTTCTATAAAGCCAGCCTGTTGCAATAAAGGAGTTGTTTGTTCAAATTGAATAAAAGGCGATATATGAATGGTATGTGTTTTTGTGCTCCTTTCTTCTAACTCTATTAATTTATTACGTAATTTGTTTAAACTGCCACCTCCAGGAAAATTGCAAATAAACAAACCATCTTTTTTCAATGATTGACATATAGTTTTTAAAAAAGCCTGTACGTCATTAATCCAATGCAACCCCATTGGGAATAATATTAAATCAAATTTATTTTTTGTTAATTCTTGATTTGTAGAAGGGGGGGTAATTGTAATTTGATAATTAGAATATTTTTTATTAAAAAACTCAATTAATAAATCCTCTGCTGAGAAGCTGATTATCAATATTTCTTGGTATTTTTTATTTATTATTTGTATTCTGTCTATTAAATCTTGTTTTATAAAGTTAAAAAATGCAGAATCCCGAACATATAATTCAGATTTTTTCTTTTTTAAAAGTAATTTTTTAAAATTAAACATTAGTACTATTTAATCTTTTGCCGTATTGTTGTCGTATATATGTACGTTTTTAACTATGCTAATTCAACCCATTTTACTGTATATTACTTAGATGATTTGAAGTAAGTATGAGTAAGCATATGGAAATTTATCTTGCACTACAATCATTATTCGTTTATAAGTACTGCTAACCTCAAATTTTGTTTGAAATTCTTACTTAATTAAGGTTTTTAAATTGAAATCAAGATTTCTGTTGTCAAAATTAAGATTGTCGCGGGGTGGAGCAGCTAGGTAGCTCGTCAGGCTCATAACCTGAAGGTCGTTGGTTCAAATCCAGCCCCCGCAACCAACTTGTTAGAAGTACATATCTTTAGTACATAAACAACAGTTTATTGTTACTTAAGATGTGGTTTTATGCCAAAAAAATTGAAAAAGGTTTTACATTATGAGTGATAATATCGAACAAAAAATTATAAAGACTGTCGCAGATACTTTAAGAATAGAAGAAGGTACAATATCTGTAGAATCCAAATTTGTAGATGATTTAGGTGCAGATAGTCTGGATTTAGTAGAGTTGATGATGGCTCTTGAAGCTGCATTCGATTGTGATATACCCGATGAAGATGCTGGTAAAATTTCTACTGTAGCAGACGCAATTAAATATGTCGAAAAACATCTTGATTCATAAAGCTATTACATATACATCAAAAAGATAATTTACAGCATGTTACCCAAAAGAGTAGTAATAACTGGTGTAGGGATGATAACCTCATTAGGAGTGGATGTTAAAAATAGCTGGAATAATATTTTGGCTGGTAAAAGTGGTGTAAAAACTATAGATCATTTTGATATTAGCAAATTACCTTGCAAGATAGCATCTACAATTTCACACTTTAATCCAGAAGATTATATACCACCGCGTGATGTACGTAAAATGGATAGGTTTATTCATTTGGGTATAGCATCTGCAATTGAGGCTATAGAAGATAGCGGTTGGAAACCTGAAGAAGATTTAGACAAAGATAGAACTGGTGTCATAGTGGGATCTGGAATTGGAGGTCTTACTATGATTGAAAAAAATTCTGTAGAGTTTCATCAATCTGAACGCGGAAAAATTAGCCCCTATTTTATTCCAGCCTCTTTGATAAATTTAATTTCTGGGCATATTTCTATAAAATACGGTTTTTCTGGTCCAAATCATGCTATTTCAACAGCTTGTTCGACTGGTGCTCATTCAATTGGTGATGCAGCTAGAATAATTAAATATGGCGATGCTGATGTAATGATTGCAGGCGGTGCAGAAGCTCCTGTTACCCCAATAGGTGTTGCAGGTTTTTCTGCGGCGCGTGCACTTGCTACTAGCTTCAACGATAACCCAACGGAAGCATCCAGGCCTTGGGACATTGATCATGCTGGTTTTGTTATGGGAGAAGGAGCAGGGATAGTAGTTCTAGAGGAGTATGAACATGCTAAACGACGCGGAGCAAAAATATATGCGGAAGTTGCTGGTTATGGCTTAACCGGTGATGCTTTTCATATGACGTCACCAAATGGGAAAGGTGCATTTAGGGCTATGGAAAATGCTTTAAAAGATGCCAAAACTACTACTGAAGAGATAGATTATATTAATGCTCATGGTACTTCTACTAAGGTGGGGGATGCTGTTGAATTAAACTCCGTCCAAAATTTATTTAATAACAACAAAGCTATTAAAATGTCTTCTACTAAATCTTCGATAGGACATTTACTTGGAGCTGCTGGAAGTGTAGAAGCAATATTCACTGCTTTAGCAATTCGTGATCAAGTCGCGCCTCCTACTATTAACTTACACCAACCAATCGAAGATGTAAAAATGAATTTAGTAGCATTAGAGGCGCAAGAAACAAAAATAAATCAAGCAATAACGAATTCATTTGGTTTTGGCGGTACTAATGCAAGTTTAGTATTAAACAAAGTATAATATAATTCTTATACCATTTAATCTTGCTTTTGATTTGTGTTGTAAAATTTTTTGCATAGTAATTCGTATATAAAAAATGCAACATAAAAATCAATTGATAATTAATTTTTAATTACAGATCAACCTAATTTTTATCTTTTATTAGATAGTAATAAATTCATAGTATAATCTTATTTTATAACACGAATTTAGGATAAGAAATTTAGCAGGTTCTTTTATAGATTAGGCAATTCTTAGTAAAAAATCTTCTTAAAAAAACGGAGAATATTCGTAGATATTTGAGTATTTGGGGGGTTTTCTTGCTAAAAAGTGTCAATCTAAACTTAAATATACGACTTTGCTTATTCTAAACTCGCATTTAGTAGTAAATGATACCATTTCTCATTTTGAATTAGAGGTTTGTATTTCAAGGTGAGGTTGCAGAGCATATATAGATAGGTGATCACAGACGAATCGGCGCAAAATGCTAATATATAATTTGAAATGGGAAATGTTATTGAGACTAGTGTTTAGTATAAAACAAACATATTAAAAAACTTGATATTTATGGGTGACATTAAAAATAACGTTATTAATAAGTTGGTTAATCGTTTTAAAAAAGAATACGATACTGATATATCTCTTGTATTAGATGAATCTGAACAAGATCAGAGTTTAAAAGAGGATATAGAAAAAATCTTTGAAGAAACAAATGATTTATACGAAATACAATCTAAACTTATTTCTCTTTTAAAAAAATATTTAACAATTAAGAATCAAGGTATATCTACTGCAAAAGATGAAACTGATGCTGATTTATGTAATATCGAAAAAAAAATCACAGAGATTTTTAGAACTTTTATTAAAAATTTAGATGGAGAGGCTAACTTAGCTATAGGTAAAATGAGTCGTAAAGAAAAAAATACTCGAATTACCAAACAATCTAAGAAAGATTTCAAAAGAATTATAAAAATTTTTATAATTCATGAGATATATAAAATAACAAATCCTAAAAGAATCTCTGGTGAAACCAAAAAAAAGAATTATCTACATAATCTGATTTTACGTGGCAAAGAAACGGCCTCAAAGTACGAAGGGGGGTCTAAATCAGATTTGAAAGGTTATGGTTATGCCAAGATTCAAAAAATGAAGAAACAAGCTGCGATGTCGAAAAATAAGAAGTTTAATGGCTTTGAACGTTAATATAAAATATTATAACGTGAATGGTATAATACAGTACAAATAACAGGCATGGCATTGCTAAATAAAGGTTGATTTTAACAATAAGAGTCTGTAGACTAAGGTAAA
>JAHDGL010000039.1 GCA_020627625.1 Alphaproteobacteria bacterium
CAGGCCCTGTATTATTTTTAGCTCCTTCATATATTTTAAGATTATTAGTTGCAGGCAAACAAATTTTATACGATTTAGATGCCGGAAGCCCTGCTACGCTAGGTAATGAGCTAGTTGAGGAAACGGATGGCTCATTTCCATCATTTTCTGATTGATTAAAACCTAATTTAGAAAAGTCCAATTTTAATTTCATAACTTTTTAAACCACAATAAATACATTTTATAGTATAATGCGGTTATTAAAAAAGTAAACCTATAATTAAACACATCTATCGGGACCATTAAATTCTTTTTTTTAATAAATCTGTGTATTGCAATTAACACAATATATGTAGCAATTATTTAAATATTAGAATTTTAGTCAGCATTAATAATATTATCATGATTTAATAATGTGCAACCTGTCAGCTCATCAATATCTTGAATGTTATTATCAATACTACCCATAGCTGTACATAGTTCAAATTTGAATAATCTGGGCAATATCAAATGAGTTAAAGATTTGCATAATTCAGGAAAATGCTGAATAAATTCAGTAGCATTATTTTTTATAATATTAATATTCTCTTTAAATAATGCAATTTTTAGCAATTTAACTTTATGGATATCTACCTTAGCCCCCCCTAACAAATCTTTAACCTGTTCAGTATCTATGTCGCTATAAATTTGATAAAAATTAATTAAAGTATCGATATAAGAATTTAGTTGGTTTTTATATCTTCCTGTTGCTGCTATATGTATTAATAAACCTAATGGAACTGGAGAAATATCACTCACTGACTTAAAAAATATATCACTGCAAATTAGTTGAAATTGTTGATAATTATCTATATGTTTATCTAAAATTTTTAATAACTTAATTTTTAAGTCTATTTGTATATTATAATTTGATTCTAGTATGTTTTTTACATCTAATGCTTCAGTATTATTTTGTAATAAAAAATTTATAAATCTAGATATTATAATCTTTATACTATCTTCATCTAACAAAGGAAGCCTATATTTTGCATCTTTAATTAAACAATCAACCATTTCAGCCAAATTAATTAAATGAGAATATGACTCATCTTTACAAATTTTTTTTATTAATTGTGGATCTATATTAGATTTAATCAAAATTTTAACTATGCCTTTATGCTTAATATGATCTGAAATAATAATTTGGCTCCCTGCGCCTATCAAAATTCTAATTAAATCTGTATCTCCATTACTTATAGCTATATCCAAAACGGTTTTGCCTAATTCATCTAATAAATCTAACTCTATTCCTTCTTTTAAAAGTATTCTTACTATTTCTTTATTTCCTATTTTTACAGCTCTGTGTAATGCTCTGGTATCTTTAAAATTAGCTCCATTTGATATTAGTATTTTTATTATGCCTAAATGAGCTTTTATATCATGCCAATCTCCTTCATCATCTATAAAACCATCCTCTAATATAGCAGATAATAATGGAGTGTCTCCATCAATATCTGTGATATTTAAATCAGCTCCATATCTAATAAGACGTTTTACTGCTTTTGTGTATCTATTTATAACTGCAAAATGTAGTGGTGTCATATTAAACTTATCTACTAAATTTATATTAGCGTTAGATTTATAAAGAATATCGATTATATCCACATTATTTTCTCGTGCAGCATAGTGCATAGGACTTGTTCCCTGTTGTTTATCTATTGCATTAACATTAGTGCCAGACATAATTAATATGTTGCATATTTCTATACGGTTATTTTCTGCAGCAATGTGCAAAGGAGTAACATAATCACCATTTATCATAGCATTTGCCTCTATTAAAGCCTTTACCGCTTTAGTTCTCCCCTTACATACAGCTTCACATAAAGGAGTTTTACCCACCCTATTCGTAATATTTATATCAGCCCCATTTACTAGTAATATTTTAATGAGCTCTACATCACCGTTTGATGCCGCATAATATAATTGTGTATTACCTGACCATCTATTCTTTTCATTTATATCACCATTACTTATAAGTTTTTTGATATATTGAATTTGTCTATCGTATTTCAGAGAAGTACAATTTGACCAATTTAATTTTGTTTTTAACATGATTTTGCCTAATAATTATTAGCGAATTTCCGAAGGGCAAGCCTTGTGGAGATTCGCTTTTTACTTTTTAATATTTACCATAAAATTATACAAAACACTATAGAAAAGCAGCAAAACTATTAAAAATTATACTCAACGGCTCAATTAATTACTTGGCAACATGTTAATTTTTATGGAGAATATGATTTTCCAATAATAATATTAAAAAAAGCTTTGGATCCGACATGGAAAGCATTAGCAAATTTGACGTAGGTAATTAGGCTAAAGATTAAAACTATTCTTTATGTATAAATCATGTGCAATCTCGTCTCTTTAGATAATTACACCCTATAATGGCACAAATTTTCTTGAAATAGTTTATTAAAACTATTATGTATAATGTATATTTTAATTAAAAATGAGATTTAACTATGTCTAATCACAGCGGAAGCTACATGCTAAATGAAGTTCTCTTACTACTAAAAAATCAATATAATTTCTTTGAAAATATGGATCAAGAATCCCGTAAAAAATTTATTATTAAAATTCTTAATATAGGAGATGATAGTGATTGTAATCCAGGGGAAATTTTAGATGCACTAGGAAAATCTCTAGAATTTTGTTACTGTTGTAATGAATCGACTAAAAATTTTGATGAGGATAACGATATCTGTAAGGAATGTTGCAATCAATAAAATTTGGGTTAAAAAAATCTAATTTTAGTTAAATAGTTATTGATTAGCTATCTTCAGATTGCTTATAAAAATAAACCGACCTTACTTTAGCAAGGTCATTTTATAAATTGAAAGTATCAAAAGTAATTTTGTATAATAATATCATTAATAGTATTTGGCTTGATAAGGCAAAGCTCACATATTCTTTTTACTAGCAGTTTATTCATTAAATTAACTTGATTATACTATTTAATTAAATTAAGTACTGTACGGCTATGTAATCTAGATTTTCTGATACATTATATAAAGCTATAGCTTTTTTATCTTCTTTAAAACTTACATCCATAACCCATTGTGTTGACTCAGTAGTTCAAAGAGAGTGAATGATATTTAAAAGTTTTACTACTGATGCTTCTTGTTAACTTGATATAATGATAGAGTCAGTGGTTTAGTCTTAATATCTCCTCTTTGATATTGGCACATTTTTGCAGTTTTTAAGCCTGGTCAGTTATGTTACCCCGTGGAGGTTCACATCTTTTTCCAAAATTTTGACGTTTATACTGAATTTTTTCTAAATAATGCAATAGTTTTAACAACTTTTTCTTACACAGAATTTCATTGCTTTGTAATATTCAAATTATAAAAAGCTTTACGATGGATTCAATATATGTTAGTATGTTAATAATTTTTAATTTATAAGCAATATTTATGTCTAAAAGCAGCACTAGTAAATCAGGTGGGATTGGAAATATTAATAATTCAAGCTCGAGTAGTAGCTCTAGTATTCATAAATTTAATTTGGATCTAGGTGCAGTTCAAACCAGAATTGATGAAGTTAAATATCAAAATAGTTTTCAACAAGAAAAAGCTACATTCTCTATTACTCCTAGAACTTTTGTTAGTAGGACTCTGCATCCAATGGATACAGCTAGTATTATTGTAAAGTTGGGTCAGCTATTACAATACACAGAACAAACACTTAGTAACGCCAGTACAAATGGAGCGATTATTGATTTAGGATTAATTGCATCTAATGTATTAAAACAAACTGCTAAATGCGATGTTAGTAAAGCATCTGACCAAGAAAAGTATAATAAATTTAGGCTAATTCATCATACATCTGATATTTTAGATGCGGCGCAGCAAGGTCTAGATAATTTACAAAAAGCATACAACTTCATTAGTAATGATTCACAAACTATTTTTAATTTTTTTGTTGATAAATATCAAAACCAAGAAGGGAATGTTACAAGTAGATACGGTATTGCTGTAGATCAGAATTTAATGAATAGTATTGATACGTTTAATGCTGCAATACAAGGTATACCAGTACCAAGTGTTAGTTCTGTTTCTACTAGAAAAAGTAACAGCAGTAGTAAACGTAGCAAAAAAATAGCAAATGATACTAACAAGTTATTACACTTAATAGAATTAGCTCTAATACAAGAGGCATTAAAAAATATAGAACAAGGTGATAAAACTGTATTGATAGAAATTTTTGCACGAGATTCTGAGAATCAAATATTATTTGAAACAAGAGGTTCAGATAAACTGCCTGAATTGCACACTGTTGCTTTATATAAAATGCCTGGTCAGGGTAATAAGCAAGTTTTGATGCTTGATCCAAGTAGTACCGAACATAGTAGGCATTTGGCGCTTGGTATCAATAAATTGTTATTTAAATCTACGAATGATCAAGATTTAGAATTAATAGCACCTCTTAAGAAGATGTTGATATATACGAGTGTAGCAGGCAAGGATAACAATGGCCCTAACTCAGACCAAGGCAGAGATTGCATTGATATTGCTGTAAAGCTAGCTTTTGCTATTAATAAAGAGCAGGAACCTTTAGGTGATTTGAGAAATTTAATTGAGTGGAAACCTGTAATAGAAATTAGTAATAATCAAGGTATTGATAGAGGTTTTTTAGCTACAGATTATATTACTTTAATAAAACAAAGCTCCGATGATAGTGTTAGAAGCAAATATTTTAATTATAACAAAAAATTTAATGAATTATTAAACATGGTAAAATTAGTACCTAATTTAAGGCCTTTAATGATTAATTTTGAATCCACACATAACAAATTGATGGAGCAAGAAATTAACTGGTATGATTATACAATTTTGTTGCAAAAAGATTTAAATTATGATAATCTTTATAAATTATACTATGATTTGAATCATGGCCTTGTTGATTATTTGGGAGATGCCATGCAAGAATTAGACTCTAACATATAAGGTACTAATTTATGACTAAGAATATTCATTTTAAAGATTTATATATGACATGTAAATACGAGTCATATGAAAATGTTGTTAATAGATTAAAAAATGATAATGATCTTGATGTGTTAATAAAAGATGGAAAATGTATTTTTCTTGCAGCTAATAATAATAACCCTAAATTATTAAAACTATTAATATCTTACTATTTAAAAAATATAAATTCAGATAACGAATCTTTAGAAAGTACAGAAACAGATAGCGAATCTTCAGTAAGCATAGAAATAAAACCTAGATCTTTAGAATATAATATTGCAATATATAAACTTAAAGATGTATTGCTAGAAGCTGAAGCTAGATTTTTTTTATCAAAAGAAGTCGAAGCAATAATTAATAAGTATCTAGGAAGAAAAGATTCAGATTATGATTCAGAGGATTCAAGGATAAATGATTTTAATGAACCAGACTTTGAAGATCATACTGATTCATCTAGTGATGCTAAGCTAAATTCTAGCGATGAGGAATATCCTGAAAATATTAACAAGGAAGAAGATCCAGCAGCAGCATTTTATGCAGAGCTTGCAGCAGATCATGAGTCAAATTCCGACTCGAACTCAGCTTCAGGCAATTACTCAAACCCTATATCTGTAAGTAGCGATGTTTCCCAAACTTCTTTTGAAGAAATAGATGCAGCACTTGTTGGGGCTCTGTCTCATTAAGTGTGTAAATTCAAAAATTATGTATAATAAAATAATAATATATAATGAGGAGAATTTATATGACGCAAGAAATAGACAAAGATAAAATAACAGCAGCAATAGATATGCTGGTAGATAGTAACACAGATTTATCTGGCATACTGGAGAAAGGAGGTTTGATAAAAGAACTAAACAAGCGTCTTTTAGAAAAAGCACTTGAAGCGGAAATGCAAGAACATCTAGGCTATGCAAAGCATGCAAATAGCAAAAGTACAAATGCCAGGAATGGCACGAATACAAAAGAAATAATTAGGCCCAGATGGTCGGAACGTGTGATTCCGGCAATGAGATTGTTGTATAGTAGTTTACATAAGGGATTGATAGAATGTAGTATACTAATTTAGTATAAATGTTATTTTTTGCGTAATTTCTTATAGGGCTTATGTTTCCTAGGATTTAATGAAAACACTAGCAAAAAACCAGCAAATTTTAGTTTAAAAAGAAAGCTTATTTTTCTCATAAAGAGTTGTGTATTAATAATAGTGATTGACATACTAAGGATTTTTGGTATAAATGTCAAATGAATTACTTACTTTTTATATGATATTTGTATAAAGAGTGGTGACATTAGTTATTCTCAGGACTTTTTTATGAAGCAACATTGGATACATATTGAATTGGTAAAATATTGGACTTTGTCTCAAGATGAACTCAGAGTGATAAAAACAAAAAATCATGAATTAGTATATGCCTTTAAAATGAAATATTTTGATATTCATGGTGTTATGTATATGCCTATCATTACTATTCCTGATGTAGTGCTAAATTTTATTAAAGAACAAATTAATATATCAAATAAAGATTTTTCTGGCTATAATTGGGATGGCAGAACGTCTAGGCAACATAATATAGAAATAAGAGAATATTATGGTTATAAAAAAGTTAATAAAAAAAATTATCAAGATATTAGTGATTATCTATATAAAAATATTATAAGCCAAGGAAGCTCTAAAGGGGAAGCTCTTAATAACATATTGGCGTTTTTGTATAAAGAAAAAATAGAGCCTCCATCATTAAAAGAGTTGCGCAGATATATCAATAAAATATATACAGAATATGAACACTCATTATTTTACTCAATAACCAAAACATTAACTCCAGCAAATAAAAGGCATCTAAATAATATTATAGAGATACAATCAGGCAATAATTCTATACTAACGTTGATTAAATCCAATGCTGGAAAAATATCTACTCCAACGATAAAAGAAGAAGTTACAAAATTAGCCTATATAAAAGAGACAGGTATTTTTACTAAAGATCTTATGGAAAAAATTCCAAGAAAGATTCTTAAAAAATACCATGACAAACTATCAATATTAAAGATCTCAGAATTAGTAAGAATAAGGAAAGATAGTCCATTGCAGTATTATGGTATGTTAGGTTGTTTTTGTTTGTATAAAGGGGGAAAGCTTTTTGATATTTTAATTGAAATTTTTATTAGAAGATTCCATAAAATAGAACAAAAAGCAAAAGCTAATGCAAAACAAGAGCTGTGGGATAGTCAAGAGGAGAATAATACACTATTTGATAGCTTACTAGATATATCTATAAACAAACCAGATGGTGTTATTAAGGAAGCTATTTATCCTCAAGTAGGTGGTGTAACAAAACTGGAGCAGGCTCAATTATCAAAAGAAAGTAAGGATCTTACAAAGCGGCATCTAGAATATAAATATTTAAGTAAGTTATACATTAATCACCATAGATGTAATATATTCTTGATATTGCAGCATTTAGATATGCAATCTAATAATACTAACGATACATTAGATACTATTTTATACATTATAGATAAATTAGCAGATTCAAAATATCAGCAAATTTATTATCCAGTAAAAAAGAAGATGCCTATGGAAGGCATTGTTTCTTTTAAAGATCTAAACGTTGTAAATACTGATGAAAATCGAATAATTAGAATATATTATGAGTTAGCTGTTTTAAGAAAACTAAGAAAAGAATTTAGATATAAAAATATTTGGACTAAAAATTCTTTAAAATACTCGGATCCAGAGAAAGACTTTCCTGCAGATTTTTATAATGAAAAAGCGTACTATTGCAAATTATTAAATTTAGATAAGTCAGGTGATATTGAGATCTTAAAAGTAAGGCAATCTCTTTTAGAAGTAACAAAAGAATTGAATAAAACAATAGAGGCAAACCCAAATGTTCGTATTGCTAAGAAGAAAGGCAAGCATCATCTTTTTATTACGCCTTATTCCGCGCAAGAAGAGCCACAAAATTTAACAATGTTAAAGCAAACAATTTTAAAAAAATGGGGTAATTTAAGTTTATTAAACATTCTTAAAGAAAACGATATTAGGATAGGTTTAACAACAGATATTATAGATATAACGGATAAATCATCTATGGATCCGGAATTATTACGTCAGAGGTTGCTGTTATGCATATATAGTATGGCAACCAATACTGACTTTAAAAGAATTTGCAATGGCACTGAAGGAATTACAGGACAAGATTTGCAATATATCAAAAAGCGCTATTTAACCCCTGAGGTCATGAGGCATATAATATGCAAGCTTATTAATAGCACTTTAGAAATAAGAGACAAAATGCTATGGGGTAATATAAAAAGTTTAATAGCATCTGATTCAACAAAAATAGCTTCGTGGGACGAAAACTTAATGAGTGAATATCATATTCGCTATAAAGGTAATGGTATTATGGCTTATTGGCATGTTGAGAAAAAAGCGTTATGTATATCATCCCAGATAAGAAGATGTTCTGATTCAGAAATATCTGCAATGCTAGTAGGCATAATTAACCATAAGACTCAGGTAAAAATAGATGGTCATTCAACAGATACACATGGACAAAGTTTAATAGCTTTTGCTTTTTGTCATTTATTAGGAATTGAGCTTAGACCAAGGATCAAAGGGATAGGAAAATTAAAGATAGGCAAAGCAGATAATAACATAGCATATAATGCATATTCTAACATTGCAGGTATAATGGGCAGAGCTATTAATTGGCAATTAATTATAGATAATTATGATGAGATAATTAGATATTTAGCAGCATTAAAAACTGGCACTGCAGAAATTGAGGTTATATTGAAAAGGTTGATAGCCGAAAACACTCAAAGCCCTGTTTATAAAGCGCTTTTAGAGCTTGGCAGAGCTGTAAGATCAATATTCATATGTAAGTATGCGATCTCGGAAGATTTAAGAAAAGAAATAGAAGAAGCTTTGAATGTAATTGAAAATTGGCACTCAGGGAATAAGTTTATCTTTTTTGGAAAAAGAGGAGTGTTATCATCTAATGATGAAACTGACCATGAATTATCTATTCTATCATTACATTTAGTTCAATCATCCTTAGTGTATATTAATACCTTATTACTCCAGCAAGTTATAAAAGAAGAACAATTTGAAAAACTACTAACAATAGAAGATAAAAGGGCAATAACGCCGTTATTCTACCACCATGTAAGTCAATACGGATCATATCATTTAGATATGAATGAAAGAATACCAATAGAGGTTTAGTAAAAATGATAAATAGAGAAATGACAGTAAAACAAAAAGCGAAACAAGTAGCAAAATTACTTAGAAGCGAGCGTCCAGATTATTTTTATCTGAAGGAGCTATTTAGGCAATTAAGATTAGAGTTAAAAGTTACTGTGGAACAAAAGGCAAAAAAATTACCATATGTTCCTTCAGAAGAGGAGGTAAATAATTACTATGAGTTAGTATGGAATGCACAAAATGTTGCGCATATGGTCCTTATAAAAATTTTGTTATATACAGGAGTTAGAGTAGGAGAATTGATTAAGATAAAAATAGAAGATGTTAATTTGCGCCAATGCCAAATAAAGATCAATGGTGATAAAGGTCGTAAAGATAGAATGGTGCCTTTCCCTAAGAGTTTTAAAGAAGTATTGGCAGCATATATAAAGAGTTGTAAAGAAAAACAAGCAATATATCTATTTGAATCAATACGTAAGGGTCCATATACAGATAGAGGCATTAGAAAAATACTTCTACATTACAGTAAACAAGCAAAGATGAAAAATGCAATGACCCCTAATAAATTGAGACATTTTTTATTAACTTGGATGAAAAAGAAAGGAATAGATGATGCTCTGATACAGCCTTATTCTGGTCATGATTCAAGGAAATCATTGGAAGTATATTCCAAATTATCTATTACCGATGCTCAAAAAAAATATGATGAGGTGATAAATAACTTCCCAATTTAACAAAAAGAGTTCTATGCATAAAAAGAAACACTACTCTTTGCATGAGTTGAGCCATGAAATTTAAAATGAATAAAACCTCTGTATCCCATGATATAAAAGGATTGTACAAAAATACGTGGCAACTAATTGTTTTTATT
>JAHDGL010000040.1 GCA_020627625.1 Alphaproteobacteria bacterium
TTAATAAAATAATTACAAAAATCAATAGTGCTAGATATCATCAAGCTTTGCTCTAAAATTCTATCAATAAATTTTGAATCTAAATGATAACATATTATTTGTTTATTTTTTTTATCAATTTTTTCCCGATTACTAAGAAAGTAATATAGAGTATAAATTTGTAAAAGAATGAGAAAAGTAAAAAATACCTTACTCGAATTATTAAGATTATTATAAAACATAAATGATCAATTTAAAATTAAATATAATACAAATTGTAAACTCATAGTTTAATTAAAGCAAGTTTTTCTAGTTTTTTTAGAAAATTTCTTTATTATCTAAAAAAATATAGTAACTTAATTTATCAAAAATCAATGTCAGAAGTAATCGCACCAGAGCAATTAAAACAATATATCAATAGAATAGAAAAATTAGAAAGTGAAAAATCAGATATTACCGATGATATCAAACAGGTATTTGATGAAGCTAAAGCTAACGGCTTTGATACAAAAATCATGAAACAAGTATTAAAACTAAAGAAATTAGACAAGGCCGACCTTGCAGAGCAAGAAGCAATTCTAGATTTATATAGAGCAGCTTTAGGTGTTTAATTGCACAGATAATCAAAAAAACTATCTGATTAAAAATTACATTAATTTATTGTGCAGCGGAATAATAATATTGACTGTAAGTGTAATTATTGTTATATGTGTTATATGTACTTATGCATTAATGAATTTTGAAACTTAAACATTATTGGGACGTAGCTCAGCGGTAGAGCAACGGTTTTTGGTATCGTAGGTCGGAGGTTCGAACCCTCCCGTCCCAGCCACTTAGTATTCAGCATGCTATATCATGCACAATTAACTTATAATATGTAATATAGTTATTATATATAGTGCTTATAGAGCAGTTATCGTGTACGAACTTAATCACCGCTCCGCACAAATGCTTTAGTAAAAACTGTATAAAATATTGATAATTATCTTAATTCGAAAACATAATCATTATTGAGCCAACTATTTACAAAATCTAAATGACTATATTAAATATCCTCACAGCGCCAGATCCTATTTTACAAACAAAATCCTCCCCTATAGAATTAGTAAATGATTCTACTCGTAAATTAATGGACGATATGCTTGAAACTATGTATGATGATGGAGGTATTGGGTTAGCTGCAAATCAAGTTGGTGTGTTAAGGAGAGTATTAGTTCTTGACCTGCAAGAAAGTGAAGATCAAAATAGACCCTCAAGTTTTTATCCATTATACATAGCTAACCCTGAAATAATAGAAATTTCAGATAAAATAATAAAGGAAGAAGAGGGGTGCTTATCTCTACCGGAGCAAAGAATCATGGTCCCAAGACCTGAATATATAAAAATAAAATATCTTGACTATAACAATGAAACTAAAGAACTTAGCTCAGATGGGTTTTTAGCGAGAGCAATTCAACATGAAATGGATCATTTAGATGGCAAACTAGCAATTGATTATCTATCCAATTTAAAGAAAAATGTTGCATTACGCAAACTAACTAAAATTAAAAAACTCTATAATTAAATACAAGTTGAGTTTAAAAAGATTTAGATTTTTTACTCACGACTAAACGACTAAAAATCAACAAAAAACTGTTTTTACTATATCTCTGACACTCCTACCAAATCCAAATAATCTACATTTTCATCTATTTCACAAATATAATTTAGCACTACTTCATGCTTCGAATCTATGTTTGTTTTTAAAAAACTTCTTACATCACTATGATCACCCAAATTATTAAAAACAATCACTTTATTTAATAGGCTCTGGGCTATTAAATCAGAATATACTCTTATATCTGAATTATAAATCTTGATTTCATATACCGGATTTGAATCTTTTGTATAATACATACATTTTATTCCATCACGACAATTATATTTTATACCAGTATTAATAGAATTTTTTAAAACTCTTGTAACCCTAGAGGCAACAGATGCATCTTGTTTAAAATCTACATCTAAAACACCCCAATAATTGTATCCTTTTATTTCATTCAGACCAATTTTATATCCATAATATTCTTTAGAAAAATATTTATTACCCAAAGAATTATTATCTTTGAATTTAAGAGATATTTTATACTTGCTACTAGTGTAATCTTGAGGAAGAATAAAATTCTTTATTTCTTCTTTTATGGTACGAACAAGACTTAAATTATTGCTTCTATATTCTGTTACTATGTCTATATTTGTATCTGAACTAAACAAGTCACTATCTGAAATATCATCCATAAAAACAAAGTCATCTTTACTTTCTGATGAATTTTCTTGCTCTATCACATATTCCTGACTTGAAAATAATATTTTCTTTGAAACAAGTTTATTACCATCTCGAAATTGCTGTAACAATTTCAAACCATTAAAAATTTCATGAGCCAACTTATCGTTACCTGATGCATCTAAATTTTTTATATTAATTTTTTGATCTTCACAAATTTTACATAAAATTTTATTTACCAAAACCCCTGTATTAGAATAATCATAGCAAGATATTAGATTATTAAATAATTCTACAGCTTTACCATAATCACCTTGCTTTTTAACAAATAATGATTGATTATATAGTTTTGCATAGTTTAATTCTGTAAAAATACGAATACACACCTCAGATTCTCTAATCTTTTTTAGCGCCAGCAAATTATTAGCCTTATCATAATAAATATCAGGATTATTAGGTTCTAATAATGTCAGTATATGTATATTATGATTTGCATCCTTAAATTCACCACAATTCTTCAATGCATATGCTTTAAGTTTATATGCGGAGGAAAATTTACGATCTTTATCTAATGCTTTATTGCAATATTTAATAGTTGTTAGATAATCACCCATTTTAGCACAAGCCTTGCCACAATTAAGATATAATTCTGGAGTAGCTTCTAAGCGTATAACCTTACTATAATATTTTATTGCTTTTTTAAAGTTGCTTAATTTCATAAAGCAAAATGCCATACTATTATAGTAATCCAGATCGGTTAAACCATATGTTATTAATGTTTTATAAAACTCTATAGCGTCTGAATATAATTCTAATTTTATCAGTTCTTCACCTTTGATTTTATTCAAAATGCGCTGCCCTGGTTCTATTTGATACAAATATTTCAAAATACCCTTTATGCTATCCTTCGATTTTACATCTCCAGGCTTAAATTGAAGAACAGATTTATAACAATCAATAGCATCAGTATATTTATATAATTCTTTCAAAATATGAGCTTTCATATAATATAAATCAACATTTTTTGGATCAAAACCCAAAGCGCTATCATAACATTCTAGCGCATCCAAATATCTTTTACATTTTGTAAGAATCTGACCCTTTATACAAAGTGCTTTTATCTCTCTGGGATTAAATTGTAAAATGCTATTACAGCATTCCATTGCTTCTTCATATTTATTAGAATAATTATATATTTGCACCTTAATGTAATGAGCATCTATATTTTTTTTAATTGAACCATCTTGATCTAACACAGGCACTGTTAAAGAAATTATAATATCCAAGCATTCTATAGCCTTACTAAACTCGTATAATTTATAAAAACATAAACTTTTATATTTATAAGCATCCAATAAATTTTTATTTCTTTGAATCGAAGTATCAAAATAACCAATTGCTTTTTGGTACTCTCTTTGTTCATACAAGAACCTTCCCTGCTGAAAAAAAGAATTATTTGATTGTAAGGCCGTATTACCCATAATCACCTTTTATATAATATTAAAAACACAAATTTTTTAAATTAGAACAGGCACAAAATATAGTGTCAAGTTGAACTTAGTATCGCCTAAATAAATTAATTTAATAGGTAACAATTTAACCTCAAGCTATATGTAAAAGACAGGCTTATAACATTTCTCATTTTGAATTAGAAAATATGTAGAAAAATATGTATAGTTCATCGCATGTTTACTATATATTTCTAAAAAGAAGATAAATAGCGATTTATTAGCGAATAAACTGAATGATAACTACCATTACTATCTTTAATTTCGAAATAATGAAGAGATAATTTATGCGGATCTTTTTTACTTCTACCTCTGTAAATAACCTGGCTATGATCATATAACCATTTATGAGTTTCTTTATAGAATTTAGGACATTTTTTATGATCAGATTCAAAATTAATAGCACTATGATATTGTGCTGCTGGTCTAATTGTTCTATCACCTAATCTATGTATGTGGCAACGATAAGGACCAGTTTGATAAAAATCTGTACCAGGAACAATTTCCCATTTAGAATATTTCAATATTGGAGCCAATAACTTTTCCAAAAAGGGCAATTTGTAATAATACGCAACAACAGCACTTAAGCTACGAAAAGAATTACTATTAACCTGACGAAATATTTTACCGTTTGTTTTTCTATAATGCTCCGAAACCATCTCCTGAACTGCGGCTCCTAATGAATTACCTTGCAAAATAATTTGCTTATAACTCACACCCTGCTCTAGTAAAAAATTTACAATAGCAATACCATCTTCAACAAGATCAAATAAATTCTCAATATTACCACTACTTGAATTAAGACCCTTTGGGTTAAAGCACAAAATTGAAGCCCCTGTTTCAACAGATTGCCCTACCATATCACGAAAACGGCTCTCATAAGGCTCAAGCTTACCAAAAAACATTACAAAATATAAACCAGCCCCTGGTTTGTTTCTTGATATTTCTTTTTTGGGAACTATCAAAACAGAATCCAAGCTATCTTTACCAGATGGTATATATTGACGAGTTGCTTTTACAGATGTAAATTCTTTGGAGGATCTTGCTTTTTCTTTACGCATAGCTGCAAGAAAATTCTGAAATCTCTCCTGATCATTACAACCCTTATAATTCTTGTTTTTATACCAATTGCAAGAACTTGTTGGGTAAAATCTTTTAGCAAAAAACTTACTTAAAGCAGATCTAAACATTTTCCTTATCTTGGCTGAGCAGATTTAATCTCCTCCTTATTATGCATCTTATCCAATATAATTTGCGCCGCATCATCTTCTAACCAACGACCATTTTGAATTAATTCTTGCTGTTGAAATTTTATTAATTTCTGATTTGGTACACCTTCAACATTATGGACACCTGAATATAAAACATTATAAAAATCTATATCAAACATTTTTAAATTTTGTTCCATTTTTTTTAACTCATGTTTTTCATTTGTAATAAACACCATTTTTTTCGGAACTATATTAGACACTTTAAAAAATTCCATTAATGTATGCGACTTACTGTAAGGACCAGTAAAAATTATACCTTTGTAAAAAAACGAAAACCATTTACGTTCTTTTTTGATCTTAAATATTTCTTGTTTATTTATTTTATCAGTAAAAATAATCTTTAACCCTATAGTTTCTAAATAACGTTTTTTTTCTATATTAATCAGATGCAATGGCATTTTACATAAACCATAAACAGAGGCACCTTTATCTTTTAATTGCTTAATATATTCTGGCCAAGTATCTTCTACTAATTTTACCTTACGCTGCTGATACCATTTTGTAACAAAATTATTATATTGTGGTACTTTTTGCCCAAGATAAAGTAGATTATTTATAAACAAACGATGCGGATTTGAATTATGTAAAAACATACTTGATTTTGGAATCATCAAAGTATTATCCAAATCAACAAAAATTGTCATATTCTTATCCGCTAATTTTAATATTTCTTGCATAATGGGAGAATTCACTGAATAAGTAGTTACAAATTTTGCAACTGATATATTTGCAAAAAATACAATAAAAACACTTAAAACCAATCTTAATTTATTGATAATACTCTTACTGTTCATATACTTATTGTTCATACGGGTTCTCTTTATTTTGTTCTTCTTTGCGTGAAATTAAATTCAACTTATCAACTAAATTGTTCCAAAATTCAGAAAATTTTTGCAGCGATACAGTTTGAGTTTTTTTTAACTCAGGTTTATAAACAAAGCCAACAATTTGTATATCATTTCTAATAGATTTAAATTGCTGTTCAATGGATTTGATATAACTCTCATTTTGATGAATAACATATACTATATCTGGGATCAATTTTAGATTAAGAATTAACAAATTAGCTATAAGATTTTGAGAAAAATTCTTCTCTCCATCAGAATTACACGACAATAATCCTCGATAAAAAGTTGGATATGTTCCTTTGACTTTCTTACGATTTTTGTTAAACATAATTTGCTTTGAACCAATTGGGTTTTTAGATAAATCTATTCCCTTTTGAAACAAATAATTCCAGGTCCAAACCTCCAAATACGGTATTTCATTAAAACTACCGGAAACATTATTAGTTACTACAATAAATGGAGCATCATATTTTTGAATATTTTTAAAAAGATCAAATATCTTAGGATCAGATACTTCGTTTTTATATTCAGTTAATATTAATTCTTGAATATAAGTTTCTTTGGATAATTTCGCTTTTTTTATAATTCTAGAAATTATTGAAACAAATTTTTCATCTTTTAAATAAAATTCAGAATTTACTGGTCTAATTATTATATCTTCAAAAGGAATAATGGTCAGAGTCTTTTGCGGGTTACGTTTTTCTAACAATTCAAATAATGTATTATTTATCTCATCTATAGAAGTGGCCGTATAAATATCAGCGCGCGCAAAAGAAATTATAAATAAAGCACAAAGAAACAACAAGATTTTTGATATATTTAATATGTTTGATATATGCTTCATATTACTAAAAATTATTTATATTTGATATATTGGTAAATTTAGTTAAATTTTGAAACGCACCATTTACTCACTATACTATCAACGAAGATTGTTACCGGTTTATTTATACCTTTCTTTGGAATCAAGTTCTTTGTCCAATTTAATATCGTGGTCTTGCCTATACCAAAAAATTCACTCACCTCAGAATAGCTCATACCTTTGGCAGCTCTTATTGTTAAAACTTTTTTCTAAAACCTATCGAATATGTGACAATATCTATATTATAATACTTTTATATGGGATTAGCTATACCATTTTTTGCTTTTCCCGAAGAAATCAGGAAAGTAATTTATACAACAAATTCCATTGAATCTGTAAATCGTCAAATTCACAAAATCATTAAAAACAAGGGATGTTTAATACCAATTCTCATTTTGAGAGGTTTGCATTTCAAGGTAATGCTGCGCAGCGTATATAGATACGTGAGCACAGATGAATTCTGCAAAATGCTAATATATAATTTGAAATGGGAATTGGTATAACTCTGCTACATTTCATGAACCAAATAATGAATCGATAAAGAAAATAACATACCTGGCTCTAAAAAATGCATCCAAAAAAGTAGACGATGCCTATCAAAAATTGACCTCTTACTCTGAATCAATTTGAGATTCTTTGTGGTAATTTTAAACAGGATCTATTAGAGCATAAATTTTAACACTTATACAAAATTTATGCTTGGTTCTATCAAATAATAATAGTGCTAACCTAAATTATCACAATTCAGGTTAGCACGAATGACTACTCATTGTTCGTTATCTTCTGGTGGCGTAGTAGTATCACCAACAAGTTGCTCCTGATCTTCTGCATTAACAGTAATATCAGTAATGTTATTAAGTAGCTCCTCTTCTGCATCAAGTGGCACCTCTTCTGCATTTGCAATACTACCTTTGGCACCATGTTCTAGCAAGAACTGATTCATTTTAGTATTATTTTCAAAATAACTTAAAGCAGTGTTTTGATCATTATCTTCATGATTGATATCAATTAATGAACTGCCGTCTTTATTTTTTAATTCAACTAAATATTTAACCATCTTTTCACGCCCCTTTCGTGACGCTACCAGTAAAGCAGTTTCACCATCCTTATTCTTGGTATCAAGGTTTGCACCTTTTTTTATTAATAATTCAACTATCTCTTCATAACCCCTTTCTGATGCTAACATTACAGCTGTGTTACCAAAACTACACTTGATACTAAGTTTTGCACCTTTTTCTATTAATGATTTAGCTATCTCTTCATGACCATTTTTTAACGCTACCACTAAAGCAGTTTCACCCAGCAAATCCTCGATACCAATGTCTGCACCTTTTTCTATTAATGATTTAGCTATCTCTTCATGACCATTTTTTAACGCTACCACTAAAGCAGTTTCACC
>JAHDGL010000041.1 GCA_020627625.1 Alphaproteobacteria bacterium
TCTCTTACCCTGTTATTTAATAAACATTATATATCAACTGTTGTTTAGCAATGCCACAGGCATTGCTAAAGAAGTATAGACAGGGAGGCTAGAAGGTGATAAGATGCATCAAAAAAAGGCATAATATATGGAGAGATGCAAAGGGTGTGGTAGCAACGAGTTAGTCAAGAATGGCAAGACGAGGCATGGAAAACAAAGATACAAATGCAAAAATTGCAACTGTAATTATAGCGATGGAGATGGTAGACTAAGGCATGGTATGGAAAAACGTTTAAAGGTAATCAAGATGTATCTTGAAGGCGTTAGCATACGTTCCATAGAAAGGCTGGAAGAAGTTTCAAATCCATTAATTATATATTGGATAAAACATTTTTCTTCGTTGATCCGAAAAGAATTAAATCGTATTCCAATCCCAGAAACTCCGGATAAAATAGAGATTCTGAAAATAGATGAGTTATTTACATATTATAAAAAAAGACCAAACGAGCATATGTATGGCTTGCTGTTGACAGAAACAGGAACAAGATTGTTGATCTCTAAGTGACGAAAAGGAGAGATTTTTTGTGGCGATTTTAAACAAAATCTATTAGAGCATAAATTTTACAATTTACACAAACAAATTGATTGACTCAATGGCATCTCGCATTGAAAACGCTATTGTATAAACATCTTATGCACAGACGCATATGACACTTACAGCAAATACAGAATATCGCCTCAGCATTCTACTTTAAAAGCCGAAACTTCCATTGTGAAAAGCAAAAACTCTCTTATCCTGCTCTTCTTTAAAAATATATTATCTATACTTCTTTAGTAATGCCAAATAATATAGCACAAAACAAGTTGAAACCATTAAGCTAACAGAATATAATCGTTTAAGTTAATTTAAAATAAATTATATAGGCCGGTTCGTTTGTGGATTTAGAGAAAGCTATTATTAAATTTAAATCTTTTGGGATAAAGATTGATGAACCTATTATAAGAAAAGCAATAGAATTTGCTATAAAGTATCATGGTTCACAAAAACGTGCTTCTGGTGAGCTGTATTATTACCACCCTTTGGAAGTTGCAGAAATTATAGCTGAAATGCGTTTGGATTCAGATTCTATCGTCACAGCTATTTTGCATGATACTATTGAAGATACTGAATTAACTTTAGAAGAAATCACAGAACATTTTGGAACGGAAATTGCAAAATTAGTTGATGGAGTTACTAAACTTGCAAAAATAAAATATACAACAGATAATTTACGGCAAGTAGAGAATTTTCGTAAATTATTCTTAGCAATGAGTGATGATATAAGAGTTTTGCTAATAAAGCTTGCAGATCGTCTGCATAATATGCGAACTATTGAATTTATTAAACAGCCTGAAAAAAGACATCGCATAGCTCTTGAGACTATGGAAATCTATGCACCATTAGCTGAAAGAATTGGAGCTCAGCAAATTAAAGTCGAACTACAAGATATTTGTTTTAAGATACTGCATCCTAAAATCCGAGAATCTATTTTAAACCGATTTACTAATATTGAGGGTAATAAAGGAAATATTGTTGAACAAATAATAAATGAATTAGAAAATTCAATCAATAAGGCTGGGTATAAAGCTAAGGTCTCGGGTAGAAAAAAAACAGCTTACTCTACCTGGATGAAAATGAAGCAGAAAGATGTAGGTCTTGACCAATTATCAGATATTATTGCTTTTAGAATTATAGTAAAAGATTTACAAGATTGCTATCATGTACTTGGTATTATACATACAGCTTATAAAATGATTCCAGGAAACTTTCAAGATTTTATTAGCACGCCAAAATCAAATAGTTATCAATCATTGCATACAGTAATACTGGGTCCGTTAAATTACAAAATTGAAATACAAATTCGTACAAAGAAAATGCATGATATTGCAGAGTTAGGAATTGCAGCTCATTGGCGATATAAACAAAGACACAGCGATAAAACTGAAGATAGTCAATATACTTGGATTCAAGAATTACTTTCTATTCTAAAACAAACTAACAACCCTGAAGAATTTTTACAAAATACAAAATTAGCAATGTATTATAATCAGGTATTTTGTTTTACACCAAAGGGAGATTTGGTAGCCTTTCCAAAAGGTGCAACTACACTAGATTTTGCTTATTCAATACATTCAGACGTGGGTAATTCATCAATAGGGGCAAAAGTGAATGGACGCGTTGTGCCAACTAATACTATATTAAAAAATGGTGATCAGGTGGAGATTATTACTTCTAAGAACCAAACATTTTCTCCATCTTGGGAAAAATTTGTAGTTACTGCAAAGGCACGATCTGACATTAGAAAAGCTGTAAAACATCAACGTCAAAACCAATATATAAAATTGGGTCGTAATATTATCAATCAAACATTAAAAACAGCAAATATTTCTGACCATAAAGAAGCTTTAAACAAAGCATGTGATTTTTATCAGAAAACAATAGACGAGTTTTTATTTGCAATTGGCGATGGTTCTATAACACGAGAAGATGCTTTAAAGCAAATGAAACCAAAAAAGAATAAACTCAATTCTACCTTATCTTTACTAGGTTTTGGTTCTAGAAAATCAACAAAGAAAGATGATAATAATAATTTAGTTCCAATTAAGGGGTTGATTTCTGGAATGGCTGTGCATTATGCAAAATGTTGTCATCCACTACCGGGTGATAGAATTGTTGGTGTAATTCATACTGGTAATGGCGTGACTATTCATACATCTGATTGCGAAATGTTGAAGAATTTTGCTAGCGTTCCAGAGCGTACGATAGATCTAACTTGGGACAGTAATTCGTCTAATATACCGTTTATATGTAGAATCAATGTTATATTACTAAACGTAACGTCTGGACTTGCGGAACTTTCAGGAGATATATCTAGAAACAAAGGTAATATTGTAAATTTTAAGATGATTAGTCGTAGTAAAAAATTCTTTGAGATGACATTCGACATAGAGGTTTCATCTACAGATCATATAGAAACTATTATTAATTCTCTTAGAACAAAAGAGATAATACAAAAAGTAAAGCGTTGTAAATATTGATATAGGTTTTAAAGTGATAGTGGGAATTGGTACGGATATAGTTAATATAAAACGAATAGAAAATATTTATAAGAAATTTGGAGAGGATTTTTTGAATAAAAATTTTCATTCATTAGAAATAGAACGCTTTAAAAAACTTAATGATAACTTAAAATTAAACTATCTAGCTAAAAGGTTTGCTGCAAAAGAAGCGGTAGCTAAGGCTCTTGGGACTGGTATAAAAAATGGATTAAAATTTAAGGATATAGCCGTTATAAATAATGATTTAGGATCGCCTCGAATATTAATATCTAGCGAATGTAATCCAAATATTAAAAAATATAATATTCATATTTCTTTATCAGATGATGAACCATTTGCAGTTGCATTTGCTATTATAGTTAAGTAATATGTCTCTTTATTATTAAAATTACTATTTATAGCTTGTGTTAATCGTACAACTTGAAATGACACAACCTAAATTCTGCTAATTTAACTTGCCTACAGTAATTCTAAAACCTACTGTCGTGATGATTGCAATTTTTTAATGAAATTTAATAGTAAAACAAATATAAATTTAAGATAAAAAACAGGGGGAGGTGAATGTTACTTCTAGAAATGAAACGCATACAAGGAGCATTAAATGTTATTCATTTTGTAGGTGTTGGTGGCATTGGCATGAGCGGTATAGCTGAAATTATGAATAATCTTGGTTATAAAGTACAAGGATCTGATATTTCAGTAAATAACAACACCAAAAGACTACAAAACCAAGGGATTGATATTTTTGAAGGGCATGATGCTAGAAATGTTCGTAAAGCATCTTATATTGTTGTTTCAACTGCAATAAAAGATAATAATCCAGAAATTATAGAGGCAAGAAAGAACAAAATTCCTATCATTAGACGCGCAGAAATGCTGGCTGAATTAATGCGTCTAAAATGTTCTGTTGCAATTTCGGGATCACATGGGAAAACTACCACTACATCTCTTGTTGCCTGTTTGTTTGAAGCTGCTGGTTTGAATCCAACTGTAATTAATGGTGGTATAATTAATAACAGATCTACTAATGCTTATTTAGGTAAAGGTGATTATTTAATAGTTGAAGCAGATGAGTCTGACGCAACTTTTATCAAAATCCCATCTACTATTGGTGTTATTACTAATATTGACCCAGAGCATATGGATTATTATAAAAATTTTGATAATTTAATTTCTGCATTTAAAAATTTTATAAGAAATCTACCTTTTTATGGTTTTGGTGTTGCATGTATTGACCATCCTGTAGTTAAAGAATTGGTTGGAACTATTACAGAAAGAAGGATCATAACTTATGGTGTGGATTCACAAGATGCACATATTTTAGCTTATAATATAAAGTCAGACACATATTCTTCAACATTTGATATAAAACTACAATTACCAAATTCTAGGGGTGTTACTATTATTGAGCAAATTATTATCCCAACACCTGGCAAACATAATGTATTAAATGCTTTAGCGGCTATTTCCATTGGTATAGAACTTAATTTTGGTATAAAAATTATTCAGGATGGATTTAAGAAATTTCAAGGTGTAAAGAGGCGATTTACCAAAATATGTGAATATAATGGTGCAGAAATTATCGATGATTATGCCCATCACCCTGTTGAAATTAGAGCAACTCTATCTACCGCCAAGAATATAGTTAAAAAACGTGATGGGAAAGTAATAGCGATTTTTCAACCTCATAGATATTCTAGATTAGAAAATTTATTCTCTGATTTTGCAAATTCTTTTACAGATGCAGACCAAGTATATATTACAGAGGTATTTGCAGCTGGTGAAATGCCTATTGATGATATTAATGGTAGAAGTTTAGCTAAACAAATATCAAAAAATAATATTAATGCAGAGTTTATTGATCATAAGAAAATTACGAAAATTATTACTAAAAATGCAAAGAAAGGAGATTTAGTTATATTAATGGGGGCGGGTACAATTACTAATTGGGCAAACCAGCTACCAGAATTTCTTATCCTAAATTCGCGTTAATAAGCATTAGTAGTAATTAAGCATTACTAACGATTCTAAAAAATAATAATTTATTGCAATGATTAGGGGCACTTATAAACTAAATTATAATCTTGCGCATTTAACTTGGTTTAAAGTTGGTGGCAAAGCTGATATTTTATTTAAACCGGAAGATACGCAGGATCTATGTGAATTTTTGAAACAAAATTCATCAATATTACCAGTTACTGTTATAGGTGCTGGTTCTAATACGATTATTCGTGATAAAGGTATCGAAGGTATAGTGGTAAAACTTGGGCGCGGTTTTACAGATATTGAATTACTTCCTGATAATAAAATATCTGTTGGTGCAGGCTGTTTAAATTTTAATCTTGCTAAGTTTGCTCAAGAAAATTCAATATCTGGATTTGAGTTTTTAACCGGAATTCCTGGGACAATTGGTGGCGGCGTTGCCATGAATGCAGGTGCCTATGGAAGCGAATTTAAAGATATAGTAATTTCAATAGAGGCTGTAGATGTTCATGGTGATATTCATAATATTGACCTGAAAGATATTGGCTTTTCTTATAGAAATAATTCTCTACCAAAAAATCTTATTTTTACTAGTGTAATTTTTAAAACTAAAATTGCAGACCCTGTTCTTGTCAAACAAAAAATGGATGAAATTAATACAAACAGATCAGAAAGCCAACCTGTTGCAGAAAAAACAGGGGGTAGTACTTTTGCTAATCCAACTGGTCATAAAGCTTGGAAATTAATAGATGATGCTGGTATGAGAGGTAAAAAAATTGGTGGGGCTTTTATGTCTTCTAAACATTGTAATTTTATAGTAAATGATGGAAGTGCTACTGCGTCAGATATAGAAAATTTAGGTGAATTTGTAAAAGATACAGTAAAAAAACATTCAGGAATTGATTTACAATGGGAAATAAAACGAATAGGTAGAAATAGTGCAAATAGTTCTATAGATATCAGAATAAAAACAGAGGAAAATAGAAATGGAAAAGTTTAATACTCAATATATTGAGTACTCGAAAATTCTTAATTGTAATAACAAAATATATAATCATTTTGATGATTTTTACAAAGATTTGCAAAATAATGCTAAAGCTATATCTAATTTTATATTCGACCCTATAAATAATAAGAAGCATGTAGCGGTTATAGGGGCCGGAATGTCGGCTGAGCGTGAAGTTTCTTTGATGTCTTCTGCTGGGGTGATTAATTCGTTAATAGAATTGGGACATCAAGTGACATTTATTGATATGGGAGTAGATATTGCACTTGTATTAAGTCAACTAAAACCAGATATAGTTTATAATGGTTTGCATGGTACTTATGGCGAGGATGGTTGCCTACCTGGTTTATTAAATATTATGCAAATTCCTTATACTGGTTGTGGTGTGATGAGTTCTGCTCTTGCATTTAACAAAAAAAAATCCCAAGAAATTTTTAGTTCCGGTGGGATAAAAATTGCAAAATCTATTATTGTAAAAAAATCAGATAACATACAAACTGACCCTATGCCAAGACCGTATGTAATTAAGCCATTATCACAAGGCTCTAGTGTTGGTGTTAAGGTGATATTTGTAGATGATGAATTTTCTTTTGAAGAATATAATTTTCCCTATGGAGATATATTAGTTGAAAAATATATAAAAGGTCGTGAATTGCAGGTAGCAGTATTGAATGGCCAAGCTATAGGAGTTTTAGAAATTAAAATATTACCAGGAAAACGTTTTTACGATTATGAGGTAAAATATACAGAAGGTCTGGCAGAGCATTTATGTCCCGCTCCAATACCAGAAAATATTTATAACGAAGCGCTAAAAATATCTGAACATGCTTGTAATATTTTTGAATGTGGTACAGGTATTATTAGAGTAGAATTTATTTATAATGAAGAAGAAAATCAGTTATATATGCTAGAATTAAATACTCATCCTGGCATGACCCCTATGTCAATATGTCCAGAAATTGTTGAACTTAAAGGGATAAGTTATACTAATTTAGTAGAAGAAGTTTTGAAATCTGCAAAATTTGAGAAATGAGAAAATCTAAAAAATCAGTGAAGAAAAAGAAAATATCTTTTCGTAGAAAGATATCTATATATTACCAAAATTTTGTTCTATTGCTTAAGTTTTTATTGTTAAGTTTAGTTGTTTTATTTATATTTACTGATTTATTTGATAATTTTAAGATCAAGTTTTTTGACATATTCTATAAGGAATCAATCAAGTATGGTTTTGAACTTAAAAATGTTTCTGTTGCAGGGCAGAAAAACGCTGAATATAAGGATATTATTACCAGTCTTGGAAAGGATAAAGGTGATTCAATTTTTTCTGTTGATTTGCATAAAACAAAAGAGATTTTAGAAAATCATAGATGGATAAAAACTGCAATAGTTGAAAGGCGCTTACCTTCAACAATATCTATAGCAATTATCGAGCGCAAACCAGTTGCTGTATGGCAATTTGAACAGAAATTATATTTAGTTGATTCAGAGGGGAACCGTATTGCAAAATATCAAAATAATAAACTTGAAGAATTGATTCATGTTGTTGGTCAAGATGCAAATATATATGCAAAAACTTTATTAGATGATTTAAATCGCTATCCTGGCCTTGCATCCAAGGTAAAATCTGCTGTTCGATATGGTGGGCGCAGATGGAATTTAAACTTAAAGCAAAACATTACCGTTAAAATGCCAGAAAATAATTTTAATGAAGCTTATGATTATTTACATTTGATGAATAAAAATGATCGTCTATTTGATCAAAATTATAAATTATTAGATTTAAGAGACTCTTATAAATATTATTTAGAAAAATATTAGAATTACTTAATTTATGAAGATGATAAGTCGTATATTATTAGTTATTGTAAATTATATAGCAAACATGCGTTGAACTATACATATTTTCTAATTTATCTACTATAGTAATTTGTATCTCACCTTTTTTGTCTTTAATGGGTTAGCATTTGATGAAGAAAGTTATAGCAACTCTCATTTCAAATTATATATTAACCCCAGTTCGGGGTTATTGAAAGTAATAAGAAAGATGTTGCAAAAAGCAACC
>JAHDGL010000004.1:0-20982 GCA_020627625.1 Alphaproteobacteria bacterium
TTGATATGATTATCGATTCTCTTACCCTGTTATTTAATAAACATTATATATCAACCGTTGTTTAGCAATGCCCCTAAAAAATGTCTTAACTTCTTGACTCCTAATGAAGCTTGGGATATTAATTTACAACTTAATCGTTGCGCTTCATCCTAGAATGTACCCCTCAACTTGAAATGCAAACCTCTAATTCAAAATGAGAAATGGTATTAATTTTACTATCTAATTTGAAATAAAAGTTGGTATAAAACATATATCAAATATGCTCAAATAAAAAGAAGAGAGGCTTTTGCCCCTCTTCTTAAAAACAATGCTAATTAAATTATTTTAACATTATCTAGTAAAAATGCAATTACATGTCAAATCTTACACCAATACCCACATTGTGGCTTTGTAATTTTGGCATAGTTTGACCGCTTTCAGCTTTTGCAATTTCACCCATATGTTTGTAACTATAAGTAAGTTCAGCATTCACTCCATCTGCAATTTCATATGCAACACCAACATAACCAGCAAAAGCTATATTAGTTTTTTCTTTAAGAGAAGTTTTTACTTCTTGTGCAGGTGTGCCTGCCTCAACAGCTTCGTGGTATTCAAAACCTAGTTCTTCTAACCTCTCTTTAGAATCTTTTATAATTGCTTCATTTTGAGCGACTTGGATTATGAATGGATCCTTTGCATCACCGTCTGCTTTAGAAAGGTCTGATTTAGCCTGTTCTAATTCAGTCATTGCCAAATTATGTGCTCTGATGTATCTTATGTGAGTATATTCACCTTCATAATCATTGTTGCTATACGGTGAAACAATATCAGTCTCTGTGACACCATTATTTCTTTCAAATGTATAAGATAATTTAATATCTATATCCTGCACGTTTCTAATAGCAAGAACTTTATCACCACTCGAGTCTTCACCCCCACTATCCAGATAAGCAAGAACAGCAGGATCTGTATTGAGGCGATGGTTGTGTACGAATAACTCACCCCTCTTTGCCATTTCTTCATCGCTCATTTTCATAAACATCGCATCTCTAGCTTCAACTGCCTCAGTTTGTGAGTAAAGCTTGGTTTTTAATTGACCGAAACCAACACCAGCACCAACAAATACTTTTAATTTATCAGCTTCGAATAGATCGACAAAACCATTCAACATTAATGTGTTAGCATTAACTTTTACTTTGTTTTTTGCATCGATTTCAGCAGTTGGTGTGAAGAAATGATCAAAACCAAGTTCGGCTCTTACGTTATCCATTACATGATAACCAAAACCAAGACCAATAAAACCAGTATTTTTAGATTTAATTTTGTCACCAGTTAATTCTGGATGATTGATTTTCACATCACCAAAGCTTGACATACCAGCTTGGGCTTTAAGATAGAAAGAATCAGTTTCAGCATAAGCTGAAGAAGCTGCAATTACAGCAGATGCTGCAGTTGCTAATAAGATTTTTTTCATAATTTCCTCATGAATTTTTGATTTAAATAATAACTAATTAAGTGTAAGCTGCAAATCAAATAAATTTGCTCAGCAACCGACATGTGTAAGTATAATAGCTGTAATTTTGTTTATCAAGCAATTAAAACCTATTTTTTATCCATTATTTTGCTATAGTGGCAAAAATAACACAGCCGATCTACGCTTCCAATTTTTTAACTTTACTCTTTGATTGTTAATAATAGGTCTATTAAAATTAACAATACATAGATTGTACTCTTCGCTAATTATAATAGTTAGTAATAATTAAACCATAATTATTATTTTGTTAACCATGTTGCGACTTAAACACAACTTCGACTAGTCTTTGGGTTGTATCAACAAAACTTAATAAAGTTGTAATAAAAAATTATTATTACTTTAGCTAGTGTTGCATAAGATTTTTTGTATTATACTAGCTATTATAGCTCGTGTTAATATGTAAAACGTTATTTTCTTTCCTATTTTATGAATAATTATAAGACTCTTAGTTTCTATCTTGCCAAGATTTTTAGCAAACAATTTTTTATGGTTTCAGCAATTATCATATTTGTTTTGTTTGTTACTAATATATTTGATGCTTTGCAGCAATTTAAATCGAGCAATATGACGACAATTGATTTTTTAAAAATCGTCAGCTTTAAAGTACCCTATTTATTTAATGAGGTTGCAACAATTACCTGCTTTATATCGACGTTTATTTTTCTGCGCAGTATTACTAAACAAAATGAGATAGTAATAATATTAGGCAGTGGCGTGCCAATATGGCGAATATTTATTGCGCCGGTTATATCGACATTTATTATAGGAATATTACTGCTTGGCATAGTAAACCCGATTGGAACTTTTGGTCTGCAATCATATAATGAGTTAAAGGCAAAAATAAAAAACACACCGCGTCTGAATTTTGTTATTTCGCAATCAGGTATCTTCTTCTCCGAGAGTTTTGCGGGAGATAACCGCATTATCCAGGCAGAATCGATTAATGCTAGTACTAAATCACTTACGAATATTACTGTATTATTAGTTGACAAAAATAATAATCTTACTAAACGCATCGATGCACCATCGGCTCAGTTAAAAACTGGTATATTTCAATTGAATGAGCCAATAATTACCATGCGAGATAGTTCAGAGAAGCTAGAGATAATGAATTTACCAACGAACTTATCTATTGATAATTTAATGCAACGATATAACTCCCCAGAGATGGTGCCTATATGGAAATTTAACAAGCTAATTGCAAATTTTTCACGTCTGGGATTGGTGACTACTAAATATCAAATTTATTACTACAAACAATTATTCAAACCAATCACTATGGTTGCGATGTCTCTTATTGCTTGTTGGTTTATTAGTCTCAATATACGTGATAATTCGGGTGCGCGTATAGTAATATTAGGATTAATAACCGGAATCTGTACTTTTTTCTTCCTGGAAATGGCTTTACGTATTTTTTCTTATAGTGGTTTGCACCCAATGCTTGCTACTTTATTACCAAATTTATTTATAATTCTTGTAAGTAACTTTGTTATTTTACATTTTCAGGAAGGTTGATATACTGCTTTTTGTGAATAACCTCTGGCTATGAATAAAATATATCTTATCTTTTGCCCATAGCTTATAGGTTGAATAATAATTTTTTAATTTAAGATATATTTTTTGGGGGTTTTTGCAATGAAATTACTTGCCTTTTTTGATCGTTTTTCTTCTGATATAGCAATTGATCTTGGAACAGCTAATACTTTAGTTTATGAAAAAAATAAAGGTATAGTATTGAATGCCCCATCAGTGGTGGCTCTGATTAATAAAAACGGAACTATCAAACCTTATGCTTTTGGACATGAGGCAAAAAGCATGCTTGGTCGTACGCCAACTGATATTGAGGCAAAACGCCCACTGCAAGATGGGGTTATAGCAGATTTCAAAGCCGCAGAAGAAATGATTAAATATTTTATACGCTCAGTAAAAGATAAAAGATCATTCACTGGACCAATGATAGTAGTATGCGTCCCGTCTGGCTCTACACCGGTTGAGAGAAGAGCGATCCAAGAAGCAGCCGAAGGAGCCGGCGCAAGAGCTGTTTATTTAATTGAAGAACCAATGGCAGCTGCAATTGGAGCTGGACTTCCTGTAACTGAACCAACAGGCTCTATGGTTGTTGATATTGGCGGAGGTACAACGGAAGTGGCGGTATTATCTTTGGGTGGCATAGTTTATGCAAGGTCGGTAAGAGTTGGTGGAGATAAAATCGATGAGGCTATTATTTCTTACATTAGAAGGCATTTTAATTTACTGATTGGAGAATCAACGGCTGAGAAGATTAAGAAAACAATAGGAACAGCTTTTGTAAATCCAGATGAACCTTTAAGAGAAATGGAAATAAAAGGACGTGATTTGATAAATGGAGTACCAAAAGAAATGGTGTTAAATGAGAAACAAATATCAGAAAGCCTGAACGAACCAATTAGCCAAATTGTAGAGGCAGTAAAAACTGCTCTAGAATGCACCCCGCCAGAATTATCTTCCGATATTGTTGATAAAGGAATTGTTCTTACTGGAGGCGGAGCGCTTTTGAAAAACCTAACGCATGTATTAAGCGAAGCAACGCAATTACCAGTATTTGCAGCAAATGATCCTTTAGCTTGTGTTGTGCTTGGTATAGGCAAAATATTAGAGGATTTCTCGAAATTAAAACATGTGTTATTTAGGCAGGAATAATTTTAAGGTGGAGATTAGGTGGCTATATTAGCTAATAGAGTAAAAATAAAAAATAACTTAGTGGAATTAAGTAAGTTTACTCTTTTTTCAATTAAAAAGTTTTTTTCATTAATTTTATTGGCAATATCTTGTTACTTATTATATTTTCCAGCGCCAGCTGCGTTAACAAGTAACTTATTAAATTTTACCGGAAAATTTTTATCTTTTGGATCGGTAATTTATCAAAAATCTATTGAAGAACCTAAGAAATTATATCAAAAAATAATTCGACTTAAAGATCTAGAAGAAGAAAATATAAAATTAAAAACCCAATTAAATTCTCTACAAAACATTCAAAGAATTTCAATGAATACTCATTTAGAAAATCTAGCTTTAAAAGAAATACTAAACTTTGCTAAAGAGGCAAACCATAATTTTATAACAGCAAAAATACTAGGTGCGTCAATTAACCCATTTTCTAGCTCGTTAATTATTCAAGCTGGATCAGCAAATGGTGTTAAAATAAATGATATTGTGCGTGGAAAAAAAGGGTTAGTCGGTAGAATCTCGCATGTAGGACCTCATTATTCAACGGTAATGCTTGTGAATGATCATAATTCACGAGTTCCTGTAATTACAGGCAATTCTAAAATTAGAGGAGTTTTAGCAAAGCAAGGTAATTCATTAAAAATAATTTATTTAGATAATCACCATAATGCAAAAAATGGAGAAGTAGTCTACACTTCTGGAGATGGTAAGATTTACTCGAAAGGAATAGCCGTTGCTACTATACAGAACGTCAATAACGAGGAAGCTTTAGTACAAACTATTGAGAATTTTGATGAGCTTGAATATGTTATGGTTACAGTAAATTTTGAGATAGTAAATTAAAATAGTAAATCACAATGAATTAGCAATAATTCAAAAAAACAAGATATTATATGCTAACATATAAAAAATATATAGCTAAAACAATTATAGCTCCTTTTGCAACTCTGACAATAGTGCTAACAACTTTAGGGTTAATAACACAAACATTACGCATGTTGCATCTGATTGATAAAGGTATTCGGTTGAAATATTTCTTGAAATTGGTTATGTTGCTAGTACCATCGTTGCTATTTACGATTCTGCCGATTATATCGGTTGTTACAGTTATTTTTGTTTATAGTAATTTACAAGAAGAAAGTCAGCTGATAATTTTAAGGAATATCGGTATTAGTAATTATGGATTAATCAAACCAGCCTTGTCTATAGCCACAGCTGTTACTATTTTCGCTATTTATATTTCTGCACATTTAATGCCGCTTTCTTACAGTACGATGAGAGAGGAAATATTAAATTTTCGTGAAGGTTATATATCTAATATTATAGATAATAAAACATTTAATCAAATTTCTAAATACTCTAACATCTATGTAAAAAATAAAAACTCGGATGGGTCTTTAAGTGGTATTATTTTGTTTGATAATAAAATTCCACAAAATAGGACTATTCTATTTGCAAAATATGGAAAAATTATTACCATAGATTCTTATAAAACTGAATTTGAATTACAAGACGGGGTTAAACATTCTTACGACAAGCTAGGGAACTTAACGAAATTATATTTTGATAATTTAAGAGTTAATATTAAAAACGAAAATCTAAATAATAAAAATCGGCGTAAAATTGATAATGAACTATACATACACGAAATGTTATGGCCAAACAGCTCCCTATCTTTTGAAAAACAACAAAGAATGATAACAGATGGGCATTTAAGAATCATATGGCCATTATTTAATTTTGCTTTTGTTTTTCTAGCTCTTAGCGTTTTTTTAAATCAACCTTACAGCAGGAGAGCTCACATAAAACAATATATTATAACTTTCATACCAATATTAGTAATATCATATTTTCATTTTATGATACAAAAAATTGCTTATAAAAATTTAAACTATATCTTTCTTTGCTATATTAATGTATCTTCTTGTATCATATTTAGCATATGGCAAAGCACTAAGCGTAGTTTATGAGATTTAAAGATTTAGCAGAGTTTTTGGAATTCTTAGAAAAAAAGAATCAACTCAAAAGAATAAAACTAGAAGTATCTACTAATTTAGAAATTACTGAAATTAGCCGAAGATTTTTAGAACAAAATGGCCCAGCTTTGCTGTTTGAAAATGTTAGAAAAAATGATGGTTCTATTTCAGATATTCCCGTAATTACCAATTTATTTGCTAATAAGGAGCGTATCGCTATGGGGCTTGGCCTTAAAGATTCAAGTGAACTTAAAGCATTAGGTAAATTATTAGCTTTTATCAAGAATCCAGAGCCACCTTCCTCGTTAAAAGAAACCTTCTCGATGTTACCGCTGGCAAAAAGAGTATTATCTATGCCCCCTAAAACTGTTTCAAAAGCAAGTTGCCAAGAAATAGTGATAGAAAAACCTGACATTAATATTTTACCCATACAAACTTGTTGGCCCGGCGATGTTGGGCCGTTAATCACTTGGCCTCTTATTGTAACTAAAGGTGTTGGGTTAGATAAAACTGATAATTATAATTTGGGCATATATCGCATGCAACCTGTTGCTAATAACAAAGTGATTATGCGTTGGTTGAAAATGCGGGGTGGTGCCGGGCATCATAATAGATGGAAACATTTGAAGAAAAAACCTATGCCTGCTGCAGCTGTAATTGGAGCTAATCCTGCAATTACTTTGTCAGCAGTAATGCCTATTCCAAATACAATGTCAGAATATGGCTTCGCTGGTTTATTACAAAATAAATCTATAGAATTAGTAAAATGCAAAACTATAGATTTAAAAGTGCCCGCTCATGCTGAGATTGTTATAGAAGGAGAAATAAGTATTGAGGAATATCTTCCAGAGGGGCCGTTTGGTGATCATACTGGTTATTACAATGATATTGAAGAATTTCCTGTTTTTAAGATAAAAGCAATTACGATGAAAAAGAATCCGGTATATCTGAGTACATATACTGGCAAACCCCCAGATGAACCCTCCATTTTAGGAGAAACATTAAATGAAATATTCGTGCCTTTAATTCAACAACAATTTCCAGAAATTACGGATTTTTACCTACCACCAGAAGGTTGTTCTTATCGTATTGCAGTTGTTTCAATCAAAAAAACCTATCCGGGACAAGCTAAACGAATCATGATGGGTATATGGTCTTTTTTACAGCAATTTATGTATACAAAATTTGTAATTGTTGTAGATGATGATATTAATATACATGATTGGAAAGAAGTAATGTGGGCAATTTCTACAAGGGTAGATCCCAAAAGAGATACTAGTTTTATCGAAAATTCCCCTATTGATTATCTAGATTTTGCCTCTCCTGAATCTGGATTAGGCAGTAAAATGGGGCTAGATGCAACTAATAAACTTCCTCCAGAGACAAAAAGAAACTGGGGAGAGAAAATTCAGATGGATAATAAAATTATTGAAAATATAGATCGAATTTGGAAAAAATTCAATTAAAAATAGATTTAAATTTGGTTTTGTGATAAATATTTGAATCAATATATTGTTTAAGTTATTAATGTGAAAATCATGTCAAAATCTTTTGCTGTTATTGGTGGTGGTTCTTGGGGTACTGCAATTGCGTGCCTAGTTGCAAGAGCTGTTTCTAGAGTTAGTTTATATAGTATTGAAGATGATGTTATTAAAGAAGTAAATAACGAACATAAAAATAGCAAATATCTTGGTGAAAGCATTTTGCCACAAGGAGTTGTTGCAACTTCCAGTTTGAAAGATATAATTTTATCTGATGTAATAATTATAGCCACGCCTTCTTATGTATTTGAAAAAATATTACAACAATTAAAAGAAGCAGGAGTTAGTAAAAGCGCTACTATATTAATAGCAACAAAAGGATTATGTGAAAATCCATCTCAATTATTTTCTGATAAAATCGAGAATGAACTAAATAATATTTATGGATTTATTTCTGGTCCTAATTTTGCAAAAGAAGTAGCAGATAATAAATTTACCTCGATTACTATATCTTCAAAGAATATAGATATAGCCAAAGAAATAGCATCTTTATTAGCAACAGATAAATTAGAAATTACAATCTCTGAGGATATTATAACAATACAAATCGCAACTATTGTAAAAAATATTGCTGCAATAAAAAGTGGCATTATCCAAAGTGATGGCGCTGGAGATAATGCAAAATCATGGTTAGTTAGTTGTGCGTTACAAGAAATTGCTAAGATTTCCAAAGCTTTGGGAGGAGAAGCAGAAACTCTCAACTTACCCGCAGTAGTTGGCGATCTAGTGCTGACTTGCTATTCTATTACATCACGCAATACAAAATTTGGTTATGAGTTTCATCAAAATAATTTTTCTAAAGAATTTCTTGCAAATTACCCAATATTAGTTGAAGGTGTTACCTCTGCACGTTTGCTAAAAACATTTTTAGAAAAAAATCAAATTGAAATTGATCTACCAATCATACAATCTGTTTGGGATGTAATATAGTTTTGGAATCTAATACCATTTCCCATTTCAAATTATATATTAGCATTTTGCGCCGATTCGTCTGCGCTCACCTATCTATATACGCTGCGCAGCCTCACCTCCGATCCAAACCTCTAATTCAAAATGAGAAATGGTATAAATTTGTCTTTACAATATATAGTAAACATGCGCTGAACTATACATATTTTCTATAGTAAAAACGTGAATTAAGGATAAGAAGATTTGAATATTATTTTGGTATTAAATTCTCAAGTTTTTGCATTTTATGTAAATCAAGATCTGGTATTTTGCTCGATTTATATTCTTTCATTTTAGCATCATGTCTATATTCATTGATTTTTGATACATGATCTTCTATTTCGTTTAAGACTTCTCTTTTGCGTTGATCAATTTGTTCCAATATTTCTTGAGTAGAATTGAAATCTTTCAATGATTTTTTAAATTCTTGTATTTTTTCTTTAGATTTTTCTTTGCTCATTAAATCTTTATAATAATCTTCCATTACAGCTGGTAATTCTTCAGGAGACACATTCAATCCCTTATCACCCAAATCATTATAAACTGATTTAATATTTTCTATAGATAGTTGATAAGTCATTTTATATTCTTCTTGGCGACTAATGAAAGCATCTTCTGCAAAAATTCTATGTGTTAAATCGTAGCTATTATCAATCATTCTACGCATTTCAGAATCTTTAGCTTGTCCACTCATATAGCTATGACCTTTAAATGCAGGATCCTGACCCTGGCGTAAATAATTGCGAACAATTGTACGAACATTTTCTTTTTCTAATCCATAAAATTTAGATAAATTCGGATTATTTTCCCTTTTAGCTTGCGCTAAAAATTCTGGCGAAATAACGTTAGTGTCATATTTCCTACTTAGTTTATCAATATCACGCGCTAGTTCTGTATCTCTAACACCCTGTTTCTCATCTTGTAATCTTTCTGAATATGTCTGCTTAGTATAATTTCTAGCATTAGAATCAGTGTTAATACCATGCCAATTACTACCATCATCTCTATGACGAGGATCGTATTTACCTCCAGTAACCGCTTTGAAGACACCAGCTTTTACACCAGCAATTTCTGAATATATTTCTTTGCCTATTTGCTGTTCCTTTGCCTTCTTGATTTTTTTTCTTTGCTTGTAATCATGCTTAATCTCTTCCAAGCTACGTATAATTTTACTATTCTTCCCAACAATACCTATACCACGATCAGACATTGCGGCATAAGCGTCAACATATGCTTTTTGGAATTGTTTTGCCTGCTCGGAATCTTTAGCTAATTTACGAAGAGTTATATCATTTAAATTTTTAATATATTGCTGCTGCTCTTTGTTGAGATCTTTATATTCTTTATCAAACTTAGCTTTTGCAAACTCATTATTCAAATCTCTTGGCTTTCTTTTTGATAGAAGCTTAGCTAATTTATTTGCTTCCTTATTTGATAGATTATTGTTAATAGTTTGTAGTTTATTTGCTAAATTCTTTCTATAATCTTTTATTGCATTTTTGTTAATATCAGATTGTTTTAAGCCTGTTTTTCTTTGCACTTCAGATAATATAGCATTATTAGCATTTTTAGATAAAGCCTCACGCTCTAGGCCACCTCTGCCGAACATACCCTTGATTCGAACCTTATCAACAAATGCTGAAGGAGCCTCTCTTAATGCCATTAGTAAACCTTGTCTGCGCGCACGACCAACATCTCGATTACCCATACCAATAGTTTTATCGACTGCCCAGCTAGGTATTCCAGACATTTTATTATTTAATCTTCCAAAAGTTTGAGCACCAACCCCACTAGAAACATTTCCTATTTCTGTTAAATTACCAGAAGTTCCACTTAAGAATCTAGCAACTGAAAGAGTGAGACCATTAAATTTATGTAATAAATAAATAGCTAAAAATATCAGTAATAAACCATCAAATTGCACAAAATTTCCAACCCAAAATTGTTGCAAGCGCCTTTGATCTCTTGATGAATTTGGATCTAAAAATGGCAAGTCAATATATCTATCTTCAATACAGCCATATGCTTCACAAAAACCAGTATCTGAAACAGTACCTATAACATTATTATCTGTTGTAAAATGATCTATTGGCACCGGGATTGGTCTTGTTTCTCTAGTAAAGTTTTGACCTTGCATGGGATCTGGGAACCACCAATAAAATATGGAACCTTTTAAACCTTCAGCTATCGTATTATCTGTATTTTGAGCAAATAATGACTCATTACCACTATTCATCTTAGGGAATCCTTTCTTACATACCCTAAAACCCAATGATCCGTATATTTCTTGGCGTAAAATCATTGAAATAAAAATCAAACCAGTAAATAATATTATAGGTTGTATAGCGTAAGAAATTAATTGACGGAGCCAATTTTCAAATAAAGATCTTGTAATACCAAAAAGTAAAAAACAAATAAATATAGGTCCCATTACAATGATCATACCAATAGCAATAAGTGCTGTAAGGTAAATTACTGCTGCTTTGAAAAATACCATAACAACGAAATACAAAGCAACAATAAATAAAATAATATATATAAAGCCCATCCAATCAGTAAATAATAATGATAAAAGCTTAGATAAGGTCTGGGGAGCCATCATCATTGCTAATATACTAGGAGAACCAGGGCCAGTTGCACCTGCCTCCATAATTAATTGTAATATTTGCTCAACACCTCCAATAAAATATACAAACAGGTAATTATTAAAGAAATTCCAACTATATTCACTACTAAGTAACGCCGAAACTATCGCTATTTTACTAATTCTAATTAATAATTCTGTATGAGTAATTTGCAAATTGCCAGTTAAATAAGATAAACCAGTAAACATAATGTATAATGTCAATAACGCAGAAACAGCTAATCTATAACCAGCTTGATTCACAACACCTAAATAAAGGTTGCGTATTAATCCATAATCATTATCAACACCAAATAAAAATGTTTTAACAAGTTCAGTTGCATAAGATATAGGGTCAGGGTTTGTTCTGCTAATTCCAGATTTTATAATAATTTTATATTGGCCGTTATTATCATCATAAAACTTATCTAAAATCTTAAAATAAAGCTTAGCCCCAGAATATTGCTTTTTTACTGAGTCTGAACCATAATCATATACTCTACCGCCAACATTTCTTACATCACCCCTCTTATCAAACTCGTACATTTGATAACCAGATACTGACTCCCCAACATGAAAACTTAGACCTTGTGGCGAACGTTTAGTAGATAAAGTCATATTTGGATCTCTATCTTTTTCTGCAATCAAAGCGTATAGACCTATACCATTTCTAAATAAACACGGTGCATTTCCAATTCTTGCATCATTAGTTTGCGTACACATTAGATTATCTACAAACTGGCAATCTGGAAGACGTTCGCAAATTTTTGATAAAGTATTAGTATTATCACTTTGTCCATACCAGGCACACCATGCAGATAAATCATCAGGCGTGTTATAATCAACATTGTAGTCCCATCCTCTAACTGCAATAGTTAAAGGACGGCCATTAACCAAATAATTAGAATCTCTCCACGGCCCAACTTGACTATCACCTAATTGCTCTGGGCCAAATTCCTCTTTAGTATATCTGGAAGAAACTGTAAAATGTTCATGACCAAAATCATCAGCCTCTATGCATGTTTCGCCTGAACATGCAGAAAGAAATAATATGGCTATAAAAAAAATCCAATTTTTATTCACTTACATATACTCGTTAAGTTTGTATTATTATAGTTTTTGTATTCTAAAATTTCTGATTCATCTATCATAATATTTATTCTGAATCATCTATTTTTCCAGAGTTGCGTATTTCTCTGTTACTTTGTACTTTTCTAGTATCCTCTATTTTCTCTGAAGTTGGTATTTCTCTATTACTTTGTACTTCTCTAATATCCTCTATTTTCTCTGAAGTTGGTATTTCTCTGTTACTTTGTACTTCTCTAATATCCTCTATTTTCTCTGAAGTTGGTATTTCTCTGTTACTTTGTACTTCTCTAATATCCTCTATTTTTTCTGAAGTTGGTATTTCTCTGTTACTTTGTACTTTTCTAGTATCCTCTATTTTCTCTGAGGTTGGTATTTCTCTGTTACTTTGTACTTTCCGTTCTCTTTGTGTTTTTTCAGAAGTTTTTATATTATTTGAATTTTGTATTCTTTCAGAGTTTGGTATTTCTTTAGGGTTTTTTATTTCTCCAGATCTACCAGATAAATTACCAGAATCTTCTATTTCAGACCCTTCTGGTATATTATTAACATTTCCCAAATTTTCTTGTCTATGTACTTTACTATAATCTATATCTTTTAATTGATTATTTGGTCTATGAGTGATTTTTTGATCAATAAACTTTTCTTTAGCAAAATTTCCTACCCCCCTAAAGGTACCGGTAATTGGGCTAGCTAATTTACCTATATCATTAGTAATGCTTTTGACAGTATTCGAAGCTTCATGCAATCTACCATAACGACGAGCAGCTAATACATTAGTTAAATATTGAACAACTAGACTTGCATAATTAACAAGACCCTGAGCAAGCTTACATAATGTAAAAAACAACAGAGAAGATGTTGCGATTTTAGTAAATGTTCCAGGTTTTGAGAAAAAATCTTCTATCGAATCAATAGAAGCTACTTCAGGTACATAAAAAGGAATTCCTGGTAAAAAAGGTAGTGTAAAAGAAAAATTTATAGGTATTCCCATATTTTTTAAATCCAAACCAATCTTAATTGGAATCAAAATATCCCAACAAGATTCCACAACTGTTTGCGTTATTTGTTCGCTAATTATTTGATCTATTAATAAAAAGAATATTAACAATATTGTGGGCTGCATCATGTAGCTAAACATAACAGAAAGCCAATTATTAAATATAGTTTTAGTACGTTCAAATAATAATAATATTATAAATAATGGAGCAAGAGAAACCATTATTGCCAAACCTAAGAAAGCTAAACAATAGCTAACTATAACTTCTAACATGCCTCTAAAATAAGTTAAAATCGCATAGATAGTTATTAAAGCAAAAAATGTTAGTCCCGTATGAATTTGTAGAAGCTGTATAAATAACAAACCCCAGATTTGAGCATTAGTATATTTATCAATAATAGGATCTATAAAACCAAATATGTTGCCTACACTACTTGTAACACCTACTAAGCTTGTTAATAAGTAATCTGTACCATCTATAAATACATTAAACAAATTCTTACTAAAAAATGTCCAACTTGTTTCACTAAATAAAGCAACTATTACGCCAATTTTTAACACACGCGTTACTATATCGCTAACTGTGATCTTAGCCATGCCTGATAAAAACATTAAACCATAAATAATAACGTAAATTACCAACATTGAACGTGCAATATTTTGCAAAGCAGCGTTACTAACAAGTTTAGTATAAATCACTTCTGATAATTCATTAAATTTTGAACGTAATGGCTTAATTAAACCGTTATATATAACATCTGAGAACCAGGTTATACCTGTATAATTCATAGTTTTTATCACAACAGAACCAGTTATACTATTGTCATTAGGACCAATTACTCTGATCCATAAATCTCCAGAGTCTGATGCATTACCTCTAAAATTTTGTGGAATAGATATACCAGAGCTGGAAGTTGTTGGAGTTTGACCAGCTTCCATTATTTTATATTCAATCTGTATTTTATTTAGATCAGATTCCGTTATTGCAGCATTTGCGTTACCAATTTCAATATCTAATAAATAACGACCAAAATGTAGAAAATTCATTGTAAAGTCATTTTTCAATGGTACAAACAAAGACTTAAACGAAGAATAATCATTTCCTCCTAAGCTTAACCAATTAGCCATAAAATGGTTTAACATACCAGAGTCATTATACATTCCACTAATAGGCCAATCGCTTTTGATATCCAAATAACCATCTATATCACTTTTATAATAAAAAAAATCTTTATCAGTAAAATCAGAATGTATAAAGCTTTGAGTTGTAGACTTTATTGTTGTTCCACCTACAGACAAGGTTAAACCACGACCTTTGTCGTAATAACATACAGGATTATTATTTTTATCATTTGCGCTATCAGCACAAGGCTGAATAGAGAATTTATTAATATTAAATGCATTATTATCTATTTTACCTGTAAGTGTTTTTGTATTCTCATTCAAGTCCCAATATGTACCAGGGTTACTACAATAAGTTGCGTATTCAGGATTAGATGGTTTTATAATATCATCACACCATATTTGTGCATCACTATATATAATTCTATTATTCTCAATAGGACTTTGTGTATATATCATCGATAACTCATCACCAAAACCAAGCTCTGATGTCATTTCAGAATTAGATCCGAAATAATTTCCTTCATTATCTATTGTAATATTAACCACATCATCTTTTTTAACGGGTATTTTTGAACGACCAATGAAATTGAAATAATCCGTATAATCTTGAATACGAGTTAAGAATGTCATCTCTGGTGAGTCTTGATAGCGCAGTAATTGTCCATTTTTAAATTGATGAAAATCAGATATATATTTAATTTCTGAATCACCATTCTCTTTTTGGATTAATCGTTTTTCTTGAATAAAAAGCTGAGGATTACTAAATCTAGGATCAACACGATATAAAACTTTATATTTTCTAGGAGTTGTTGATAGTTTTTCAGTTGACCACTCAAATTGTAATAATTTATCTCTCTGAACAATTGTACCTGTTGGAATCCATTGCCCAGATTGTTCTAATTCTAAGTTGGTTGAACTAGTATCCACATTAGTAAATTTAGGCACTTTTATGCATCCAGATATAAAAGAAGTAATTGAATTAATACCAGCACTAGCCCAACCAGGTTCGTCTGAAGCTTTGACATTAGCATCTGCCCCAAATAAAAATATAATTATTAGTAATCGAATTAATTTCATATCCAATTCTTTTTTATTACTTTTCTTTATTTTATCTCTTCTCTCTTATTCAGGCTTCTTTTTAAGATCTAAATGTTTTGTACCAGTAGATTTATTTCTCTTTGTTGTTACCTTTTTTTCTCTTATGCTAGAATCAGTTTTTGGTTTAACATTAGCCCAACTAGATGTTTTTTGTCCTTTATTTTTAAGTTGATTAGTATTTGAAATATTATTTACATCTACGCCAGATGTTTTTGGACTCTTAGCACCATCACCCCCAGATTTATCTTTTCTTTGCTGTATTGTAGGAGGATTCTGTTTATCGCCGCGTCGCATACTTTTAGATCTCATTCTAGCATTACCAAGAATATTTCTTCTTGAATTAGCATCTAGTCCAACCTTTGATAAAAGATTTTGTTCTGTAGCGTTATACATTAGATTACCCATACGAGTTGCAGATGGACCACCGTGACCACCAGCTAACCGGGCAACAATATTTGCAGAGAAATCAACATAGCCCCACATACAATATGCAATTATAATCAACACTATCATGCTTTGCATATTAAGACCCATAGCGCTACTCCGATGATCAAATCCCCAAGGAGCAAACCAATTAATACAAAATAACTCTACATCCAAGAAAGCTGGAGTTACTCCCTCTATTTGAGGAAAAGGAATTTTAATTGGAATTGCACATTTCCAACATACGCTATAGCCAACTATGTAATCCAAATAAATGGTAAATAACTGCATTAAAATAATTATACCAGCTAATAAAATAATTGGTTCTAACATATAACGAATCATAAATTTGATCCAATTATCAAATAAATACCAAGTACGTTCAAATAATATAAATGTTAAGAATAATGGAGCCAGTCCGATTAATACAGCGATTGCCATAAACGCCATCAGATAGACAGCAATTGCTCTAAGGGCAACTATAATTACAATACAGATACACACAAACATTAAAATAAAATACAACACTCCGTTCAGCCCCATTGATAATAATGCCATCATTTGCGCGGCAAATGTTGAACTGAAGAATATTTTTGTCATTACCTCATCAAGGAACATAAATGGGTTTGAAACGCTATTATCACTAAGAGAAATTCCGTAACCTGAAATATTAGACATAATATCGTCAGAAAATACCGTTACGAAATCAAAAACATTATTGTTAAAAAATTCAAAAGTTTTATCATTCATTAATCCAGCAACAATTCCTATTTTGATTACCCTAATTACTAAATCGGTTTGATTAATTTTAACCATACCAAGTAAGAACATCATTCCATAAAAAATGACGTAAATTATTAGCATGAATTTAATATATTGGAAAAAGTTAGTACATTGATTCGTATCACCTATCCCTTTATAACAAGTCATATTCTTAAATAACGAAATAGAAGCATTTTTAATCTTATCTTTTAACCCCGTGAAAAATGGATCTAATACGCCTTTAAAAAATTCTCCAGTTTCCAGACTCGTAGAGAATTCAACATTATACTGACCAAAACTATCTTTATAATCATTTGGATCGTTTTTAATTCGAATCCATAAATAACCATCAATATCAGATGGAATATCAATCTCTCCAGAACCATTAGCATCAACGATAATATTATTAACATTACCTGAATTACCTGAATTACCTGGGTTGCTTATATTATTTAAATTAGGATTAGAGCCATAATCAGCAACTATATATTGCACCCTACCGCGCCCGCTAACAACATCATTTAAAGCATTACCATTAGTGCGGCGACATTTTGTTTGTTTTATATTTAAAACATAACCACCCGTATTATTAGCAAATTCTCCGTCATTATCGTGAAAACGATATTGCAAATAGCCAACATCACTTTGGTTATATTTAGTATTCATGATAATTTTATAATTTTCGCCATTTTGATGAAATGATTGATCATCTTGAATTCTGGCAAAATTATAATTACTACCCCTGCTATTTGCATTAGTAGGATTCACATTATTATCAAATCGATATAGAAGTCCTGCTGCATTATCTGCCGAAAACCAAAAATATTTCTGATCTTGATACTCCCCACCAGTTTGAATAAAATTATCGTCACTAATAGGCAATGAAGGGTCTTTGGGGGTTTTGTAACCGTCAATATAGAGCTGATTAGTAGAACAATCTTGATTGAAATCTGTTATTAGAGAAGAAATATCATCATACCAAGGAGAAGTATATTTACCATCAAATTGATATGGTTCTGGAGCTATGCTGCTAACATTTTCATAACAACCACACCAATCACAAACTGTTTCATATCCACCAAAACAAATACCTAACCAATTCCAGCTACCACATTCCTCTCTACAATTACATTCATAGCATTCTTCCCTCCATTGACAACTATCTGTATAGGAGGAACTAGAGTCCCATATAGAATATCTACCACATATGGGACTATAAGATTGCATACCTTCTCTGCAATCAGCGCTAATGTTACTATTTTCTATAGAATTATATACAACAGTAGCAGGAATTGTAGATTTCTGATCAGGCACGATTGAGACTACTACATGATCATCCCTGAAAAGCTGAGCTATGTTTCTCCACTGATCAGTTTTTGCATCAAAATATACACTAGCTGGAGGTGTCATTTTATCCTCTGTTCGTGGAATAGGAATAAGATCACCCTCTATATTTGTGTTAGAAAGAGTCTGTAAATTATTTATTGGTAAATATGCTTTGCAAAGGCTTACCTCACCTTTTATAGTAAGTTTTACTTTTTGCGACTTAGAAACGTGTAAATTTGTATTTAGCCACTGCCCATACTGTGTTGGATCAAGAGTTATTACATCTGATACAGCTTCCTCAGAGCTTAGAGCGGTATAATTTCCGTTTGCTTTTAGAATCACTGTATTAGTTACCTGACTAGCTGTAGAATATGAACCATCCTCATTAAAATTATAACGATATAAACAGCCATCTGTTAAGTTCATAGCTCCAATGATTGCAATAATCCACAAAACTACTATTAACAGAACAGCACCACCAACCATAGCAGCAATCATAGGAAGCTTGTTACCCTGCATTACCACCTCCTCCGCCTGTAAATACTGTATCTTGAGCGCGATTTTGTCCTGATCCTAATTCCTTTGGCCCTGATTTCGAGCCTGAATTACCTCCATTTCGCATATTTGACCCACTCAACCCCGAGGTAGACGATGTATCTCGAGATGTTTTTTCCTCTGATCCTGTATTCTTATTATTATTGTTATTTCTGCTTGCGCTGTAATTATTATTCTGTTTTCCAAGCATTGCATAAGAAGCAACATTCATTGCTTTATCCATTAATAATGTTGGTGAGGTGGTGACTGTTGCCATGCTTGGTCCACCAGTTAAGTCAGATGCGAATTCATTGACTAATTTTATAAAGAAATAGAAAATAAATACATATATTATAACATATAGTAAGCTCGGCAGGATATTTAATCTATCTCTAAGATTTGTTACAGAAAATATTATTAGCGATTTTTCTTCCCAGCCTTCACCTATATAATATTGTAGTAATTTATAACCTAAACTAGATTCACATTTTTCTATTTCTTGATCAGGTAGACGTAACTCAAATGTACTAAAATTAAACTCGCTAACCGAATAATCATGACGTTGAAATTCACAATTTCCATATATAGCTGAATCATACATGGTCAGTAATAATGCAATAAACGCACCAATAATTGCTGGTTGTAATGTACATGAAACAACTATTCTAAGCCAAGAATCAAAATACCCTTTTGTACGTTCGAATAAAACCATCGGAATAAAAATTGGTGATATATACGCCATAACATATAAAGTCACCATACAAACCAGATATGTTGTAACGAAATATAGCAATACTGATAAAAATACTATTACAAAAATTAATCCAAAAATTACTATTATGATATTTCCACTTAAGAAGAAAGCCATCATAACAGCAAATAATGAAAAGGAACCAACCGAATTTAGAACGTTATACCCGTTTTCATTCCTAACATCTTCTGTATAAATCGAATTTCCTGATCCTGAACTATTTGAATTTAGATCACTAAAAATTGTCCCTATATTATATATAGCCTGCATGCCTAAATAATAACCAACACGGCAATCTATAGCGTCCCATATTTTATAAAAACTATAGCCAGACTGATATTTATTACTATCAAAACTGCACAAACCTTGAGAACCTCCTGCTAAAAATACCATTTCAGTAAAATTAGATGTCATTTCAACCAACATAGGAAGTGCAAGCTCTGTCATACCATTATGACTTACCTCCTTACCATTCTCCAAAGTTTTTGTTCCAATTCCTACAGAAAAGTACACTACGAATAAAAATTTAATTACAAATAAAGCGATCTTATCAAGTTCTGCCTGTTCTTTATTCATTACAATTTTAAAACCATAAATCATAATATATAAAATCAAAGCTCCTCTAACTGCCATTTTCATAGCATCTTGAAAAGCAGGGAAGGGTCTTAGAATTGTTAAAGTAACATCATCATCTGATACTGGGCATTCATTTCCTAAATAAAAGATTTTATTCAAAGTATCACGCAAACAATGTATGGTAAGACCGGAAAAACTCAATAATGATTGACTCTTTGAAGTTTCGCTATAACAAGATTTACCAATCGTTCTACATATCTCGCCAACTATTTCTTCTGCAGGCGCTGCTGCCTCCTTATTTCTACAAATTAAAGGAAATACCCCTCTTGAAGTTGGCATCATTAGACATACTTCGCTACTAATAACTTCAACGCTTAAATTAATATTTGCTAAAGACTGCCTGCCACCAATATCTGGATTGGAACTCAAACTTCCCAAACTAGCATTATCGCCAATGGACATTGTTACAGGAGTACAAATATTTGCATCACCTGGCTGGTTCCTAATACAAAATTTAAATTCAGAACCATTAGCATCAGCATCGCAGGCATTTGCGACATGAGTTTTCATATCAAGATTTTTTTGTATATAGCCATATGCAGTATTTTCGGCTAAATACCCATCAGAATCAGACATGGGTAGCATAGAACAGCTTTGACCGAATGTATTAGCATAGCTATTTATTGTACTAAATATAATTAGTACAATAGATGTTGCTAGTAATAATATTTGACGAATTACACTATTCATTTACTTCTCTTGATTCCTAAAACTATTTCTTAATTTTATTTAATTATTTATTCTTATTTATCTAATTACTCCTTATTCTTATTTAATGAATTATTTGTTGTTAGTGATTTATCTTTTGTAAACACCTGATCCTGAGATAAATCCCCTCCTTTACGATTTGCAGGTATAATATTTTTTGACCTTTTATTTCTTGTATCCGTGGAAGAATTATCACGAGATAAGGGACGCTGATCTTCTGTTGAAA
>JAHDGL010000004.1:21082-40915 GCA_020627625.1 Alphaproteobacteria bacterium
AATTATCACGAGATAAGGGACGCTGATCTTCTGTCGAGAAATTATCACGAGATAAGGGACGCTGATCTTCTGTCGAGAAATTATCACGAGATAAATCTATTCTGTTATTTGTTGATACAGAATCTTTACTAAGGGAGTTGCGAGCGCTATTTACTGCTTTCATCCCAGCAGCATATATAGATCTAGGTTTAATCGAAATATTAGATAACATAACCCCTTCCGTCATGTCTGCTGCAAACTCAGCTATACTTTCACTGAAATAATACATCAGATACAAAATCAAACAGGCTGTAAGCATCGCCATTACTAAAGTTTTTATTTTTTCGTATATTACCTCAACCATACTGAAAAACATACCTGGAGAGCCCTTAACTGCCTCAAGAAAACTGTAACGTTTTTTTTCCTCCTCTCCGCTAGCATCCTCGATCCATGGCATATCTATTGCCGTATTAACAATATCTTGGCCACTGCTAAATAAAAATTGGTGTGGGTTATTTAATATAAATCCGAGACTATTACGACACCCCTCTTCTTCCTCCTTTGTATATTTACCCCAATCTTGATCTAAATAAGATAATCTAACACTCCTATTTGCAACATTATAATCGATATTTGTATATTTACAGGTACCATAAAAACCAAAATCATAGACTGACAACATAGTAGTCATAAATACGATAGCTACCATCGGCTGTAATAAAAATGAAATTATTAGCCTAACCCAAGCTTCAAAGTAAGTTTTTGTATAATTAAATAAATATAACGGTACAAAAAGTGGAGCAAGAATGCCTAAGACTACTATAGATATCATACATACTACAGTTGCATTCACAATAAATGCAGCTATAGAAATCACTAATAACGGATACATTATAGCTAATGTAAACAGCATAAATTGACCTGAAATAGCGGCAATAACAACTAAATATATATATGGAGGAATTGGAAAACTTAATAGGTCAAATTTTGCCCAATCATGATTCCGCGACGCATTCTCAACAAGCATTGTTTGTATCGCATCTAAACCTAAATAATGTGATATTTTGCAATCAAGCGCATCCCATAATCGTAAATGTCTCAGCGAGTCTGGATAAATTATATCACTAAAATCACAAAGCTCTGATGGGCTAGCATTTATTATCCAAGTTGCCATTTGGGTCATACCATTTAATAAAAATGGAAACACCCATTGTACCATACCATCCATTCGATCTAGGTCATTACCACTTCCAACATTAATATTAATACCGACAGAGAAATATACTACAAACAAGAACTTAATAACAAAATTGACCCATTCTGATTTTGGTGGCACATCGCCAGCAAGTATAACTTTAAATCCAAATAAAATGACATATATGGTCAATAAAGCGCTGACAAATCTATGCATATTTTTTTGGAATTGAAATAATGAGCTAGAACCCCTAGCGTCGCTTCCCAAAACATCTTGAATATCATCAAAACTACATACCGTATTACTAACCATTAATTTAGCTATCATTTCTTTGACGCATTCAATAACTGGAGCAGTCATAACGATTGCTGTTTTAGAATTTTTATGAGTTCTGTTATAGCAACTACCCATATTACTACAATTTGTCAAAGATGAGGATTGGTCTAATCCATTAGATCCTTGTGGATTTAGATCCATAAAATCAGAATATTTAGAATTAGGAAAAGGTTCTTTTATATATTTACAACCAACAGGAATCCAACCAGCAAAGCTTAAGGTAGCTACACATAACTTATCTTTTTCTCTAATTACCTTCCAAGGAAATATAGGTATTGCTCCTATATCATACATAACTCCCGAATCGCCTTCTTTCTGATCGGTGTATATATTATGATATGATGATTTGGGTAAATCCCAGGAATCTTTAATATCGTCCCATGGATCCTTTCCTTGCAAGAAAGCTGAAGCTATAGCAACAACACTACTACCAGCGGCTTGAGCTGCAAGTGTTTTTAACTTGATATTGTTACACATAGAAAAGCTTAGTTTTTGATCATAAAAATCAACTCTATTACCTCTATTACAAGCTTTAGGGAACAATTCTTCGTCATGTATATTTACTCGTAATAATGTATTTGAGTATAGACCAGGAGATACAATATTAGCTACTGCAAAAGTAAAAAACGGAGCAGGAATACAAGTATGAGCAAATTCTGTACGTAACAAATCACCAACACCCTTACCCTCGCAACTAATATTTGTAAGAAGGTCTAGTACGGTATCTAATTTGTCTTCTGCCTTTGTGTGATTTAATAAAAATGAATTTAATATAGTAATTATAGCAATGAAATGTAATAGCTTTATAAAACCAGAATGTAGTAACCTTAAGCAATTATTAGATAGATAAAAAAAACCAGCACGCAGATATATTAGCAACAGAAAGATTAAGGTTTGAGATAAAAACATTTCAATTACCTTCATGTTCCGACTCAAATGACTCTCTTTAAAAAACTGATTTTTAATATTACTAATATTATAACTCAATCTAATTGCCTCACTTCTTCATAAAAGAATGGCAGCCATTTTTTTGGATTACTTCCATGTTTTTCAACAAGCTTATCTAATAAGATTACCGTATCTACCCTGCCTGATAGAACATTAATAATATTGTCCATGCCAGATAAATTAACTCTTGCAATAACTGCATTTACTCCTTGCTTAATTAAAAAATACCTAGAACCTGGGTCTGTGGTTTTAATTAATGTATATTCACGCTGAGATAGCATAAAAGCTGTTTTATATACATCTGTTGCTTTAAGGTTAGGTAAGAAAATTTGAGTAGATGTTTGCTGAATCAGAGTGTCGCTAATTTGACTTTTCGTAGCATCTTCCACACTTTGAGTTGCAAAAATCACGAAGCAATTTAATTTACGCAATACTTTAAGCCAATCTTTGATTTTGGGAGCAAACACTGGATTATCTATTAAGGCCCAAGCTTCATCAAGAATAATCATCGTATTCGAACCATCTAGCGAGATATTAATTCTGTGGAATATGTATAATAAGACGGGAGCAAGTGCTAATTGGTCTTTCAACAACTCTGCCATTTCAAAACCAAAAACTTTGGAATTAGTAAAATCTATTATATCATTATCATTATCGAATATATGAGCATGAGAGCCTTTACCGTGCCACATTTCTATCCTACTAGCCAAAGTCCCATCACCTGCCATACCTAAAAATGGCACTATATTAGTGAGTTTACGATCCCTTTTTTCAAGTCTAAAATTACCATCAATTGCTTGAGTTAGAACCTTAATATCATCTGCATTAAGTTTTTCCCCGTGCGAAGTAACTAATGTACTTAACCACTCTAGAATAAAATTTCTATTTTCGCTATTATCCTCTAATTGTAGAGGATTAAAACCGCAATTAGCTCCAGGGTCAACATTAGTATAGACCCCATCTATTGCTCTGATGAAAATTTCTGCGCCTCTGTCTTTATCGAAAAAAAACATTCTGGGTTGAAATTTCTGAGCCTGTGCACATAAGAAATTCATAAGCACTGTTTTACCAGCTCCAGTTGGACCAATAATTAAAGTATGACCGACATCTCTTACATGAAAATTAAAATAAAAAGGCGTTCCAGAAGTAGTATCAAGAATAGTTACATAATCCCCCCAATGATTACCCTTTATTTTCCCTAGAGGATAATTATGCATTGAGGCAAATCCGGCTAGGTTCAAAGTATTAATAGTTGATCTTCTAACTATATAACCTATATTGCCAGGCAATTGCCCCCAATAGCTAGGCTCCATATTGATATTTTCACGTACTGGTTGTATTCCACAATTTGAGAATTCTACTGCTGCCATAGATAAAGTGTTTTCTAATGCCTTCATATCACTATCAATACAAAGTAACGATATATGATGATCGCCAAAACCAATATCACCACTCATGGCCATATCAAGAGCTTGAGAGATTTCAGCAATTTGCGAGACTGCTTTATCTTCAGCTTGAATCATTCTATTTTGCTGCAATTGCATTTTATTAATTGCAATTGTTCTATTTGAGAAATTAAAGCTTTGTGTCATGATAAACTCAAAAGGCATTTGTAAGAATCTATCAAAAACACCAGCAGATGTATTTGGAGCATATTCTCGCGCGCTCACAATACCTGCATAGCGATTCCCCCGCGGACCCCTTGCTTCCATTGCGCGGGTACCAAAAAACAACCTATTTGTTGGCAAATACTCATCTAGATAATTACTCGGGACCATCATAGGAGATATATCACCGCAATTTACCAAAGTACCCAAGAATTCACTTAATTCACAAAAACTTCCATTATTTGTTTTTATAACACCTAATAATTTAGTGTCATAACTTCGGAGCGTGTTCAAAACTCGGGTGGTCATTTCATTTAAATTTTCGGCCATTTCCCGCATATCATTTTCCCAAGCTGATTTGTCAGATTTTTGGCGTATCTTATTTACAAAATATTCAACAATAGCTGCACCCTCTTTATCTGGCTCGTAAAGCAGACTAACATATAATTCATTAAAATATGAATCTATATTGGAATGTTTTGCATCCCATTCAGTATTTAAGTCGTTAATAAAGCCTTTCGATTTATTGGAGTTATTATTAAAATTATTTGTATCTGTATTTTCTGTTTTGATCACAGGCTGGCGGCGCCTAATAGTATGAAAATATAATGTTATATTTCCAGAAGCCATATTTTTTAATAATGAATTCCTGATATTTTTTTGTATATCTAGATCTTCATCATCAGCTGTTTCAAAAGAAAAACCACCAACTTTTATAACTTGTAAGAGACCATTATTTTTAGTCAAAATCGTATTTTTATTCCAATGTCCTTTATATGGAATAAAATCAGATGCTGATTTTTCTTTTTTTGAGTATTTTTCTTTTGCGGCTGTAGTTTTAAATAATTTAAACATATCAAATTATGTGATTTTAATCGTGGTTATATAGGTTATTTTCAGGTTATATGTTTTTAAACACTATTTAAACACTATATGAATTAGCGCCGTAATATGGTTTATTAGGGCATTGATTACATTTACTAAAATAGTTTGAATAAAGTTCCATAAATCTTGGTTCTTTAAAGCATAAAAGATAACCAAGCAAATGCACGGCAGCTGCAATAAAAATTATATACAGCCTTGAATCTTGTATAAACCATGTAACAGACCCCATAAGGTTTAGCATTGCATATTTAATACTTACTCCAAAAATCATAGTCGGTCTTGTTAGCCCTACAAATAATGGATCAGATACTAATTTCCCAGACATATTATCCCTCTTGAAATTTATTATACAAAATAATTATTAAGTATAGTTTAATTGAATTAACTAGATCAAATCAATTCTATAATATTAATAGATTGAAGATTTTTATATTTCGAGGCATTAAGGCACTAGATAACCCAAAATATGGATAAGAAAAAAGCTAAAAATTGAAATATACTATATCTGCTAGATGGTAAAATAACATCCCTCTATAATTCCATTTTATATCAGTGTTTCTCCATATTATGAAAGAAAAGCTATATCCTATATATAGTATGTCAAGCAAAAAAACATACAATATGTACAAATTTTCTGTTGAAGCTGGGCATAGTTCAGACTATCATTAATAATTATGGGGTGTTGGCAAATTGATCCAAAAAAATCTCTATTTCAAATTTATTTACCAAGTAAAATAACCTCATTTAAAAATTTTAATATTGCGTAAAATATCAGGAGTTGCAAAATGACTAGTTTGAAAAAAACTAAATTCAAAATTAAGACTGACAAAAGTCGGAATGACTTATTGACAGAATTTGGTAAAGCTGTGTTAAAAGATAGGTATCTATTAGAAGGAGAAGAATACCAAGATTTATTCGCAAGGGTATCTTCTTATTATGCAGACAGTCAAGAACATGCTAATAACATATACGATTATATGAGCAAATTATGGTTCATGCCCTCAACTCCTATTTTAAGCAATGGCGGAACGGATCGTGGTCTACCTATTTCTTGTTTTTTAAATGAAACATCTGACAGTCTAGAAGGTATTGTAAATTTATGGAACGAGAATGTTTGGCTAGCGTCAAGAGGTGGAGGTATTGGCAGCTACTGGGGCAATGTGCGCTCTATCAATGAAACTGTGCGTGGGAATGGTAAAACATCTGGAATTATACCATTTCTAAAGGTACAAGATTCTATGACTTTAGCTATTTCTCAAGGCTCATTAAGGCGCGGTAGCTCTGCTGTATATTTACCAATTGACCATCCAGAAATTGAAGAGTTTATTGATTTAAGACGACCAACTGGTGGAGATGTAAATAGAAGATCGCTAAATCTTCACCATGGAATTTCGATTCCAGATTCTTTCATGAGTGCTGTAGAAAAAAATGAAGATTGGGAGCTAATTAGCCCTATGACTAAAAAAGTTGTAAGTACTATTAATGCACGCGAATTATGGAGTAAGATTTTAACTACCAGAATAGAAACAGGCGAACCTTATCTATTATTTACCGATGCCGTTAATAACCAAATTCCTGAGCATCATAAAAAACTTGGATTAAAAGTAAAAACATCAAATTTATGTTCAGAAATAACATTGCCAACTGGTATTGATCATTTAGGCAAAGAACGCAGTGCAGTTTGCTGCTTATCCTCTTTAAATCTTGAATATTATCAAGATTGGAAAGATAATCCTAATTTCGTTACTGATGTAATGCGCTTTTTAGATAATGTGCTTGAGGATTTTATTAAATCAGCGCCAGATACTATGTCTCGTGCTATTTATTCAGCATCAAGAGAACGTAGCGTTGGCCTTGGAGTAATGGGGCTACACTCATTCTTACAATCTCAGAATGTACCGATAGAATCTGCTATGGCTAAAGTTTGGAATAATAAAATTTTCAAGCACATAAAAGCAGAAACAGACAAAGCGTCTATAGAACTTGCAAAAGAGCGTGGGGCTTGCCCAGATGCAAAAGAAGCTGGTTGCCAAGAAAGGTTTAGTAATAAAACTTCTATTGCCCCAACTGCGTCAATTTCGATTATTTGCGGTAATTCTTCACCAGGTATTGAACCATATGCAGCTAATAGTTTTACGCAAAAAACATTAACAGGATCATTTACTGTCAAAAACAAGAATTTAGTCAAATTGCTTCAAGATAAAGGATTTAATAATGATCAAGTATGGTCATCAATTTCTACGCATGAAGGATCAGTACAACATTTCAGTTTCTTATCTGACCACGAAAAAGATGTATTCAAAACTGCTTATGAAATTGATCAAAACTGGATTATTGAGCTAGCGGCCGATCGTACAAAATATATCACGCAATCTCAGTCGTTAAACATATTTATACCGGGCGATGTAAGTAAGCAATATTTACATGATATTCACTTCCAAGCCTGGAAAAAAGGTATGAAAAGCATGTATTATGCTCGTTCGACATCAATTCAAAGAGCAGAGAAAGTATCACATAGTGTGACTCAAGACCAAAAAATGATTGATCTTGAAAAAAGTAATAATAAAAATTCCGAACTACCGGCGCATGGACCAGAAGGAATTGAAAATAAATATGATGAATGCTTATCTTGTCAATAAACTAAACTAAGAGAGGAACATAATGTCTTTACTAAACGCAAAACCAATCTATAAACCATTTTCATATCCTTGGGCATATGAGGCTTGGCACACTCAGCAAAAAATTCATTGGCTACCAGAAGAGGTGCCACTTGCCGATGATGTAAAAGACTGGAAATATAATCTATCTGCTGGAGAAAAACATTTACTTACTCAAATTTTTCGCTTTTTTACGCAAGCAGATATTGAAGTTAATAATTGTTATATGAAACATTATTCACAAGTTTTCCAGCCGACAGAAGTACAAATGATGCTTTCAGCTTTTTCTAATATGGAGACAATACATATTGCAGCTTACTCTCATTTGCTTGACACAATTGGAATGGACGAGAGCGAATATCAAGCCTTTATGAAATATAAAGAAATGAAGGATAAATATGATTATATGCAAAAATTTGGTGTTCAAACTAAAGAAGATATAGCAACAACATTGGCGGTTTTTGGAGCGTTCACTGAAGGACTACAATTATTTGCATCATTTGTTATTTTATTAAACTTCCCAAGATTTAATAAAATGAAGGGTATGGGGCAAATTGTAACATGGTCTGTACGAGATGAGACCCTACATACTAATTCGATAATTACTTTGTTTAAAACTTTCGTACAAGAAAATCCAGAAGTGTGGAATGAAAAACTAAGAAGCCGTTTATATGAAGCGTGTGCAACTATTGTGCATTTTGAGGATGCTTTTATCGAACTAGCATTTGAGGTTGGCGGTATTAATGGTTTAACTGCTAGAGAGGTAAGACAATATATTAGATATATAGCCGACAGAAGGTTAATGCAATTAGGTTTAAAAGAAATTTATTTGGTAGATAACAATCCGCTTCCTTGGGTTGATGAAATATTAAACGGAGTTGAACATACGAATTTCTTTGAAAACAGAGTTACAGAATATACTAAATCATCTACTACTGGAACTTGGGATGAGGTGTTTGCAAATATGGACAAACAGAATAAACCTAAAAATGTTGCAGACCCTGTGGTTAACTAATACCAATTCTCATTTTGAATTAGAGGTTTTGGTCGGAGGTGAGGCTTGCGCAGCGTATATAGATAGGTGGGCACAGACGAATCAGCACAAAATGCTAATATATAATTTAAAATGAGAAATGGTATAATTATTCTTGAATAAAACAATTTTAAAACATGAACATATGTAATTTACTATAAACGCGAGTTTATAGTAAATTACATATTAATTCTGGTAACTAATTAAATAATTGACTCACAAGAAACATAATAATTTCTTTTAATCAATACTTAATGTTACAGTTACTGTATCAGATACAGTTATTTGTCCTACATCATATCCCGGATAATTAGGCTGTACAATATGAGCAGAACCAGGACTAGGAAGTGGATATACAACAACTGTAAATTCGTTAGTTTGCTCAGCTGCACTACCTGTATAAGCATGTCCACCACTATAATGAAAGGTACTATCAGGCGAATTAGAAGCCAAACCTTTTTTGACTAACATATAAGTTACAAAATATTGATCTGATGAATCTACCATTATATTAACCACATCCGGCCAAATACCCGTAAGTTCGTTAGTATAAATATCAGCGATATTTTGACCTCTGTCTGTTGTAATATGATAATTAACAGGACATGTAACCTTTATATGACCGTCAACACTAACATAAGCACCAGTTAATTCTCCTACATTAATATCAGTAATTTCACCCAAAGTACAAGACGACGCAGAAGATCCAATTATTGATGAACCAACAGTAAAACTACCTGTTGTACTAGCAAGTACATTAGATGACAATACACACAGAATCATTCCACTTAATGAGAATAACAAACTTTTATTTTTTTTCATAAATCACCTTTATTTAATAATTAGATATTTATATTTTTTATAGATATTATTTTAATTTATAGTTAATGTAACATTTACTGTATCTGATATAACATCCCCTTTTATAATATGAGGTGTTGTAAATGCTGCTTTCTGTATTATTGCATATATTGGATGAGTTTGTAGACTTCCATTACCAGTAAAAATTTGCGGATTTTGCCAAAAAAGAGATACAGACGAAATATAAGTAACGGTAGAAAGAAAATAAGCTACAGGGCTTCGAGGACTAGCTTCTGAAGTCGCCATAGCATTAGTATAAGAACTATTAACTTCCACTTTATTAGAATGGTTATAATGCAGCCCCCTATCCATAACAATGGTGTAAGACTGGCCATCAGGACACTGAGCTTTTATATGACCTTGTTGTACAATATTAGCACTATCTGTAGTTTCACTATCCAGAGGCGGAAAAGTTATATCAGTAATTTCACCCAAAGTACAAGACGACGCAGCTTCTTGATAGGCAGGAGAACCAGCCCCACCAGCAGTTTGTGCATTAACTGTCAAAACATCCGTTGTTGTTGCAGCTAATATATTAGACGACACTCCAGATACAATGATACTAGTTAGACAAAACTGTAAATATCTATTTTTATTTTTTTTCATAATTAGCTCTATTTTAATTTATAGTTAATGTAATAGTCACCGTATCAGTAAGAGTTGAACCAGGCGTTATATTTCTATTTACAGCTGCATTTAAATAGCTACTGTATGTATGACCTAATAAGTCATAGCGTATATTCGAGCCATTGCCAGTGCCACTTTTTCCTGAGGATGTCCAATGAATTGGACTGCTACTACTATGAGATTGAGGAGTATCAGTATTCAAAAGGAAATAATCCAAATACTCTGTGCTGCTACCAGCATTCTTTAATTTACTAAAAAAGTAACTAGAGTTCTGATTATTTATACTAGTTAATTTTACATTATACCCACTACCGTTAGTACAATTTATGTCAAAACCACCAACATTACTAAAAATATCTGCAGCATGACTAATACCTAAATTAATCTCTGGAAAATCTACATTAGTTATATTATTAATACTACAAGACGACGCACCACCACCAGCGCCACCACCAGTGCCAGTGATTTGTGCATTAACTATAAAAGTATCCGTACCCGCTGTTGTTGCAGCTAATATATTAGATGATACTCCACATACAATAATACTAGTTACACAAAATGATAAATATTTGTTTTTATTTTTTTTCATAATTAGCTCTATTTATACTCATTTAAATATACTTTGATAAGAAAGCATAATAAAATTATATTCATATATTAGTTAACGAGTCAATGAAATCTTAATATTAAAGATAATTCGAATAAATAGTGTGATAATATTATTAACTAGTTATTGCTTTCTTAATTCCTTTAGACGCAAAACTCTTTTAAAAATAAATAATAAAATTTACTGTTTGTTAACCTGAAAAGTATAATATCAAATTTAGTATATATTTATAATTAATGATAAAACTAAGCGGGGGTTGATATATGTTTTTAGGGATGTTTTTTATATTAACAGCAATTTTACTGTCATTCTCAGATAAAATTATTGAACATTTTATACCTAATAGTGATTTTGCTAATATTGAAGAAGAAACAGATGAAGTAATTTTTTATATTAATGATCAAAATAATCTACATGCAATGAAGGTTCAATAAATTTACTCTTGAAAACATAACAAATTACAATTGGGTAATGGAGTTGTTTTATAGTAAATTAAATTAACAAACAAACTTATTAAAATTTAATTTGGAAGTTAATAAAAGCACCTTCAGTACCAAGATTAAATTGACTAGATATATATTCATTACTCCAATCTAATCTACTATTTATATAAGTTGTAATTTCTGCAAGCGCAGCACCTGCGACCACTTGGGGCACCGTATGTTTTTTAGCGTTAACTCTGCTATATCCTGTAATTGCCGCTGTAATATAAAGCGGTATCGATAATTTTTTATTATCCTCAGAAAACATACGTATATAAGATGCAGCTAACCACGCAGAATTAGTATGACCAGAAGGCATTCCATCGTAACGAATCTTATTTTTATTATTAGATGGTCTTTTGCTAGCGCTACATTTTGCACCGCCTGTTGTATATTTTATAGCATGAGTAAATAAATTACTTTGTGCAAAAATAATCATAAAATGCCCTACCCCTTTTTCCTGAGAAGCTATACTAGCTGCTACCAAAGGGTTTATTACTTGCGCATAATCGCCAAAAATCTCAATAGAACTCTTTTTTGATTTTCCATACGCTTCGCTAATAACACTAAAAAACAATATAATTGCAACCAGAAAAAATGATGCAAAGCTTTTATAAGATGTCATGTAAAACAATAGTTGTAAATATTTATTTAGTAACAATAACAGCGTTGTGTTAAAATAGTAACAATAAATAAGATGTAGTTAATATAATTTTAATTACTTTTTAACCTTAGGCTTAGCAGATGCAGTGCCAACCTTAGAATTAACCGTAATATTCTTCTTTGGTTTTTTTTCTTCTATTTTGGCGTTGCTTTTACCATTAGTTTTAGTTTTTCCTGAAACAGGATTTGATTTTTTCTTACCAGTGCCAGTGAATGGAAACTCAGGTTCATCCTCACTTTCAATATGATTACCCAATAATAAATGTTTAATTTGCTTACCAGATAAAGTTTCATGCTCTATTAAAGCTTTTGCTAGAATATGCAACTCATCTAAATGTTTATTCAAAATATGTTTGGCAAAATCATACCCCTCATCAATCAATCTTTTCACCTCTTTATCAATCATATCTGCGGTACCCTCAGAACAATTCCTAGCAGTGCTACCATAACTCTGATCTTGATCTTCTGCGTGAAAAACATTCCCTACTTTAGGACTAAAACCAGCACGCGTTACCATATTGCGAGCTATATTTGAAGCACCTTTAATATCACTCATAGCACCAGAAGTAACTTTTTTTTCTCCAAAAATTATCTCTTCTGCTACCTTACCTGCCATAAATACAGCTAACTCAGACTCACATTGTTCAAGAGTTTGTGAAACTTGGTCATTTTCTGGTAATGTTTGCACCATCCCAAGCGCCCTTCCCCTTGGTAAAATAGTAGCTTTATGTATAGGATGACTTGCAGGGGTATATAAAGCAAGTAATGCATGACCCGCCTCATGATATGCAGTACGGTTCTTTTCTATGTCTGTCATCATGAAAGAACGACGCTCTGGCCCCATCAAAACCTTATCTCGAGCATTCTCAAAATCCTTCTCATCCACCATATTTTTACCTTCTCTTGCAGCAAAGAGAGCAGCTTCATTTACAAGATTTTGCAACTGAGCACCCGTAAAACCAGATGTGCCTCTTGCAATTGTTCTAGAATCTATAGATTTAGAAGATTTTATTTTTTTCAAGTGAACATTTAAAATTTCTTCTCTCCCTTTGAGATTTGGAACAGAAACTGTTATTTGTCTATCAAAACGCCCTGGACGCAAAAGCGCCGGATCTAATACGTCTGGTCTATTGGTTGCTGCAACAATAACTACACCTTCATTGATCTCAAAACCATCCATTTCGACTAGCATTTGATTCAATGTTTGTTCACGTTCATCGTTACCACCGCCCATTCCCATGCCTCTATGACGGCCAACAGCGTCAATTTCGTCGATAAATATTATGCACGGAGCGTTCTTTTTCCCTTGTTCGAACATATCACGCACCCTGCTTGCACCAACTCCTACAAACATCTCAACAAAATCAGAACCAGAAATACTAAAAAACGGTACATTTGCTTCGCCAGCAATAGCTTTTGCCAATAAGGTTTTACCAGTTCCTGGTGGGCCAATTAATAAACAACCTTTAGGAATCTGACCACCAAGTTTTTGAAATTTACGAGGGTTGCGAAGAAAATCTACAATTTCGCTTAATTCTTCTTGCGCCTCGTCAATACCAGCTACGTCAGAGAAGGTTACTTTTTTACCTTTATCAGAAACCAGCTTCGCCTTTGATTTACCAAAGCCCATTCCCTTGCCACCACCTTGCATTTGCTTCATAAAAAAGACCCAAACTCCTATTAGTAATATCATTGGGAACCATGAAACAAAAATACTAAATAATGAGTTCATCTTAGTATCTGGAGGTATAACATCAGTATACACACCGTTAATGCTAAGCTTATCTATGAGGCCAGGATAATTCGCAGAGTAAGTGTTGAACTTTGTACCATCAGAGAATGTACCGCTAATGTGCCTCCCCTGAATTTGTACGGAACTAACTTGTTTATTATCTACTCTATTTAAAAAATCTGAAAAAGCTAATTTCTCAGAATAGCCACCCATTCCATCACCTTGCAAGGCATTAAAAGTTACGATCATCAAAATAAAAACAATGACCCAAATAACAATTTGTTTGTGTTGATTATTCATTGAAATCCTTCCTTATAAGAAATGAGTAAAACGTGATACAAATTTTGGTTTAAAAATAATTTCTTTAATTATTTGCGAATCAAAATCACTATAATATGATATATGGGGTATGGCTACGACTTTTTCAATGTTTTTAATCACTGGCAAGGTAAATAAAATCGATTTATGGTGATTATCACTGATTTTTGCCAAATAACTTAAATCTATATCATCTTTAATTAGTAAATAATCATCAAAACTTAAATTGCTAATAAAGTAAGATTCAGCATTTTGAGGCAAATAATTCAAAATAATATCAAATCTATTATCCCAAAATTGAGATAATTTTAATCTAAAAATATTATCAATAATTCCTTTATCTGTAATATTTACTGACTTAATGGCTGATTTCTCACGAAAAATCCATATTTTATCGTTGCTCTGTTTTAAAATACATGAATGTATACTACATTCTATTTTCTCATTAATAGCAATTTTGTTTAATAATTTCTCAATATTACGAAATCGGGCTGTGTACATCTGCCCAGAAATCATAGTTAAAGTATGGTTTAATAATTGGATTTGTATGTCTTTATTAGATTCTATAAAAATCCTCAGATCAATAGAAGCAAACCCTTCATTCCTAATTTGTAATGACTCTGCCATCACTTGCACCAACTCTTCATTAAGCTCTTTAGCCTTTTTATTAATCGTAATTATTTCATTTTTGAGCTCCTTCTTTTGCTCAGTTGTAAAATTAGCAATTTCTTTACGCACACGATTGCGCTCATATAGATCAGAATTATTACTAAAATCTTCCATCCATTGGATATTCTGATCTTTTAAATATGTAATTAATTCCATTTTGGTAAAATTAAATAATGGACGTAATATACGAATATTATTAAAAAAATGACTATTAGAACTACTAAGACCAAAGGTCCCACTTTTTCTTCTTTTTCGCATCAAATAGGTCTCGAATATATCGTCCAAATGATGAGCAGTTAGTAAAGTTTGGATCCCAAGATCATGACATAAATTGGTCATCAGGCCATAGCGGCCATCTCTGGCTCTTTGTTGCAAAGCGCTTTTATTTTCTCCGCAATCCCAAGATAATTCAAAAAAACTATGTCCTAATTTGTTTGCTACAGATTGAACATAACTAACTTCTTCCAAAGATTCTTTACGTAAATTATGATTAACTGTAAACACAAAAATTTCGATATTTTGCCCCCTGGCCCAATTAGAAATAAAATATAGTAAAGATAAAGAGTCAACACCACCAGACACAGCAACAGCTATTTTAGTTGGCATTGACTCTTTTAGTAGATTATCAAAATCATTATTAAATTTTGCTTGAATCACTTAATAATACCATTTGATATTATGATTTGAAATTAATATATGTGATTGATTACATTAATTTTAATTCACAGGAAATTTATATGTAAGACCTATGGTAAACTCACCCATAAGAATTGGTGATTTAATTGTTGGTAATTTAGACCAAGTACCTTTCTGCATTGAAAGAGCGCTAGATTTAATTTTAACATCTTTGATATATTGAACCTTTGCTGCCAAATCAATATTGACATTATTTCCCAAATCCTTAGTAAAACCCATACCTAGCTGACCTGCAAAACAATTCATTTTGTTTTTTTCAACTTTAAAGAACTCTGTTGTTCCAGCTTTTGAGGTGGCTGAATTAATTTGCATTTGAGCAACACCAGCACCAACTATTACATAAGGCGTGATGCCCAAAGATTCTTTTTTCTGTAATTCATAAATTAAATTTAAAGTAATAACATTAGATTTTACTGTAGTCTTACCCGGAGTTTTTGGTATAGATCCAACAGCAGGTAACATATAATTTATTCCGTATTTAGGCTGATGTGTGTATGATAATTCTAGCATCATACCTGGATAGAAACCATAACCAACACGCGCACCATACATCATAGATCTTTTTAAATTCACATCCATCTTACCAAAAGGTGTTTCTGGAGCTAATTTCTTTATTACAGGATCTGAAATACCAAATTCGGTTCCAACATAAAAATACTGATCTGTTACATTAGGTGCTACTGCTACATCAGGCGTTAAATCGGATGCTAAAGCAACATTAGATGCTAGTAAAATTGAAGAAGCTAAAATAGTAGTTCTAGTTTTCTGCATTATTTTATTCATAATAATTCATTTGATTAATTTATAAATTCAGGCTGATTATATAATTTAAATTATTTACGTCAAATTAAAAAATAATTATTAGTATAATTAGACATAACACGTAGCCCGACATAAAACGGACTATAGTAAATATGAGTTGAGGTTTTACTATATATACCAAGATATCAAACGCCTAATTATTTAACCCCTACTTAACCCCTTAACCTTTTTAAAATTTCATCTCTATTTAATAAAGGCAACAAGTTCTTCAACTCAGGGCCGCTTTCTTTACCAGTCAGAGCAAGGCGCAGTGGCATAAACAAACTCTTACCCTTCTTACCACTAATTTGAGCAATTAATTTTGTCCATTCTTTCCAGGTTAAATCGGTAATTTCTTGAGGCAAATTATCTGCTGCTATTGATAATAATTCTTGATCCAGATTTTGTACTTTTACTGGTTCATAACAAATCTGCCACCATTCTTTTATTTCTGAAAGTTTTTGTAAATTCGGTCTTATAGCTAGCCAAAAATCAACTGTTATTTCTTCTAAATTATTATTTTCTAAATATTCTCGTATATCTTGAAAATCATATTGCATAATAATTTTATGATTTAACAACTCTAGCTCTTCTGGAATATATGTAGTAGGACTCTTAGAATAGCTATTAATATCAAATTCTTGTATCAAATCTGTCATATTCTTATAAGCTGCAACAGATTTTGACGAACCTATCAAAGCTAAAAAGCTGTTAATTGTCATAGGTTCAATATTCTCCTGCGACCTCAAGGCCTCTATCTCGAAACCTCCAATGCGTTTAGATATTTTATCATCTTTAGATTTTACCAAACTTAAATGCCCAAAAATAGGAGACTTGGCCCCTAACGCTTCAAACATTTGAATTTGTATAGCTGTGTTACTTACATGATCTTCGCCCCTAATTACGTGTGAAATATCAAATTCTATATCATCAACAGTCGAGCAGAGCATATAAGTCATTGTGCCATCAGCGCGAATAATCACAGGATCTCCCAAATGATTACCATGATACTTGATTTCACCCTTAATTAAATCATTCCATTTAATTTCCTCATTATTTATTAAAAAACGATAATGTGGTGTACGACCTTGCTTTTTGTAAGCATCTATTTGCTGCTTGGTTAATTTTAATGCCGCTCTGTCATATATTGGAGGTTTTCCACTAGAGAGCTGCAACTTACGTTTTACTTCTAACTCCTCTGGTGTTTCATAACATGCATATAACCTACCTTTTTTGATCAATTCATTCTTAGCATGCTCATATTTATCTAGCCTAGCTGATTGATAAAAATTACTATCCCAATCAAAATTAAGCCATTTCAAATCCCTTATTATAGAATCTTTATACTCATCTTTATTACGCGCAATATCAGTATCATCCATTCTTAGTATAAATTGACCATTATGCTTTTTTGCATATAACCAATTAATTAAGGCAGTACGGACATTGCCTATATGTAACTTTCCAGTAGGTGATGGTGCAAAACGAGTAATTATTTTTTTCATATTATTATTTGTTGTAATTTGTTGTTTATCTAGGTTCAAATCATACTAATAAGAACAAAAACTGCGCGTATTATCTTTTTGTAAAAATTCTACAATTTCCTGTATAATCTTATTATCTGGGTATTTCTGCTTTGCTAATTCAATACGTTTATTAAATACTGTAGGCAAACTATCATCAAAAATTTCTCTAATAGCTTTGCTAGCTTCAATCGACTGCTTCTTATCAAAATTTCTCCGATTCATACCTACCAAATTTAAACCCTCCAAATGCGCCCGATCACTTGTTGCCAGGCCATAAGGAATCAAATCTCTTACTACAGCAGATACACCCCCGATCATAGTATGCGGACCAATACGACAAAATTGCTGAACAGCCGACAAACCACCAATAATTGCAAAATCACCAACTTCTACATGACCAGCCAGGCTAACATAATTAGCAAAAATCACATTATTTCCAACTATGCAATTATGCGCTATATGCACACCCACCATAAATAAGCAATTATCGCCAATTTTTGTTACCATATTAGCTTCTGCTGTACCGTGCTGAATAGTTACATATTCACGTATGGTATTATTCTTGCCGATAATGATTTCAGAATCTTCACCATGATATTTTAAAGTTTGCGGATAAGATAGCGAGGCAAATGGATAAATCACCGTTCCTTCACCAATTGTTACCCTGCCTTCTGTAATAATATGCGATTTAAACTTTACATTATCGCCAATAACAGCGCCATCGCCGATAATACAATATGGGCCTATTTCAACATCTTTGCCAAGATTTACATTTTTACCAATAATTGCAGTTTGATGAATCATGATTATCTCTTTTACTTCTATCTTTATTATCTAACCGCAAGATACGTATAAGAAACAAGATATATTTGTGCCTATTTTCGCCGCAAATTAGCATTTTTTTCTTAAAATAGCGATGCTATTTCTTCATCAAAAGCGCCAATTTTTACTAAAAATATACTAAAAATCTAAACTTCTACCTATGTCCATAGCTTCGGGTTATTTATATGAGAATTTACTTACTAGTACTTTATACCTTTTTATCTTTTACCATTGCTGTAAAAACTCCTTCAGCAACAACTTTACCATCCACTTCAGCTCTTGCCTTGAATTTCCAAACAGATTTTCTATTCTGTATTATAGCTGCATACATCACTAAACTATCACCGGGCTCAACAACTTTTCTAAATTTAGATTCATCAATTGACATAAAAAACACTTCTTTGTCAGCTGTGCTTTCCATTGATCTTGCAACTAAAATTGCAGATAATTGCGCCATCGCCTCAATAATTAAAACTCCAGGCATTACTGGTCTTGTTGGAAAATGACCGGTAAATTGAGGTTCGTTAACTGTTATATTTTTTATACCAACAATAGAGTCATTCAATTTGATTTCCGTTACTTTATCTACTAACAAAAACGGATAACGATGCGGAATAATTGACATTATTTCTTGTATATTAATAGTTTCTAAACTCATTTTCTTTTGCCCTTTGTCAATTTTCTCATGATAATTGTTTGTTTATGCCATTCCCTTATTGGCACAGCTGGAGTTCCTCCCATAATATTTTGATCTTTTATATCTTGAATTACCCCACCCTGGCCAGCTATTTGCACTTTATCGGTAATATTAATATGACCAGCAATTCCAACCTGACCACCAAGAACGCAATATTCACCTATCTTACTGCTACCAGCAATTCCAACCTGAGATACTATAATTGTACCTTTTTTAATATGCACATTATGACCAATCTGCACAAGATTATCAATACGGCATAAATCTTCGATTATAGTATCACTCATCGAACCTCGATCGATACAAGAATTAGCTCCGATTTCTACATCATTACCAATAATCACCCTTCCCGTATGATATATTTTTTTATGCCTACCATTATTTGTTGCAAAACCAAACCCATCTTGACCAATTCTAGCTCCAGGCAAAATAACTACATCATCACCGATTATAGTATTACTTATAGATACATTAGAATCAACACGCGCCCTATCACCAATTTTTACTTTATAATCAATTACAGAGCCCGATTCAATTATAGAATTATCTCCTATTTCCACCTCATCTTCGATGACAACATTATACCCTATATAGCAATTTTTTCCTATTCTAGCGCTTTTAGAAATATAAGCACTTGACATAATTTTACTATTACAAACCTTATACCTAGAACTGCGGCAGCGGTCAATTTG
>JAHDGL010000042.1 GCA_020627625.1 Alphaproteobacteria bacterium
TGAACCATCGACAAATGCTATATCTAGCACTATTTCTTTAAGGCTTTGCAAATGATACAACAACTTCCAGAAAAAACCATTCTCGCTCCACCTCTTATACCTTGTATATATTGTATGCCAATTGCCATATTCTTCTGGTAAATCTCTCCATGATATGCCGGTTCTTAGGATATACAAAACTCCACAAAAAAACTTATAGTTACTCACTTTCGTTGGCCTGCCACTCTTTTGCTTCGATTCTTTTAAATATGGCTCTATTAACTCCTTAAATCTAACTTCTTTAATTGGATATTTTCTTTGATCTGACATTCATTCCTTCATATTCTAGTATTAGCTAATACTACAATAACACCCATCTTCAATCCGTTCAATCTATTTTGTTAACAGCGGCATAGATGAATAAAGTTTTTGTTAATGCCGATGCTCCAGCCACAAGACCAGGCTAAGGCAGCAAGCTTTCCTCGTAAATGAGGATCTTTGATTTTGATATTTTATTGAATATTCCTAGATGCGTATTTGTGCAATATACTAGATATTAAAGTTTGATAAGGAATACCTTCTTGTATTGCTTTTCTCTTTATATGAGTTAAATCAAATTTATTCATTCTAATATTTATTCTTTCCGATTTGGTAAGAAAATTCTTAGCAGCCTTCGACGCTTTTTCTTTTTCTGTTGTAATAACATGATCAGAAGGAATGGAATTTGTATTTTGTTCAAAGGAATCAAGTATTTCCTGCTCTTCTGTATCTAATAAATATTCTTGTTTATTGCTCACGATTTATCTCCTTATTATTTAAATATTGTTTTGTCGCTTTTCTGCTAGGTATAATTGTTTTAAGAAAAATTTCTTTGCCATTTTGAATATATGGGACAAGATAGCAATATCCGTCAACATCAATTACATACATGTTCTGACCGGGATATTTTTCTTGATTAGGATGAATAATTACATCTAAAACATAACCCTCATTAATTAATGATATTATATGTTCAAAGCAAATATTTCTAACTTCTAACAGTTTTTTATTTTTCTCAGCGTTAAATTCAAAATAATATTCCGTCTTCATATATTATTCAGTAAATAAAACTTATTGTAACAATAAAGTGTGCCTATTGTCAACAGACAATGTAATCAGAAACTAATAAAAGCCCCATAACCACGTCCAACAATTTCAGAAAAACGCAAACTTATAAATATGGTGCTTCAGAACCTTTTTCTAAACGGCTGTAAGCTAGAATACACGTTGCGTCCAGCGTTTGATGCGTTCACAGAAACCGCCAAAAATGGAGAATGGCACACCCTGGAGGATTCGAACCTCCGACCTACGGATTAGAAATCCGTTGCTCTATCCAGCTGAGCTAAGGGTGCATTTAATTTAGCAATTTGCATAATTTATATCAGTGAATATATCTTTTTTCAAGATGTTTTTTATTAAAAACCTTGCTATATTCATGTTATCATGAATAAAACTATATAATAAGTTTAAGTTAAATTATGTTATATTAAAATTAAAGATTAATTAAAAATGACTAAAATATCTCCATCAATACTTTCCGCAGATTTCGCTAATTTAGCAAAAGAAATTATAAAATTAGAGCAAGCAGGTGCGGATATGATCCACATTGATGTTATGGACGGAAATTTTGTACCTAATATAACATTTGGTGCTCCGGTAATTAAAAAGATACGTTCCTATACTTCTCTACCTTTTGATGTGCATCTAATGATAGAAAAACCAGAAAAACACCTCAAAGATTTTGCTGAATCTGGCGCCGATCTAATTACTATTCATCCAGAAACTACTAAACATTTGCATAAAACTATTCATACGATTAAGCAATTAAATGTAAAAGCAGGAATCGCATTGTTACCAAGCTCTGATATAAGAATTTTAGATCACATTATCGATGATATCAACTTAATCCTAGTAATGAGCGTTAATCCTGGATTTGGTGGTCAAAAATTTATCCATTCTCAACTTAAGAAAATATCAGAATTATCTAAGATTATTTATAACAAAGACATCTTGTTATCTATTGATGGTGGTATAAACCCAGAAACGGCAAAATTATGCAGAGAAGCTGGAGCTAATATGCTTGTTTCTGGCAATTACATATTTGCAGCTGATTATAAAGAGCAAATTCAACGATTAAAACTCTAGGCAAATTTGAGGAAAATATATTTTTTTTATCCATAGCTTGAGGTTGTCTATAATTTGAGTATTATTTGACTGCAAGCTACGGATAACTTCATTTATTTATACTTAATCCTGGTTTGAGTTATACTTAGATAATAGAGATATATCATTCTGATTTAAACAAAAACAATCTGGCATCACTGTTTTTGCCACAAAATAATTCTCAATGGAATTTTCAACAGGTATGAAGATAGTAATCTTGCTGTTTGTATTTGTGTTATCTTTCTTAGCTTCTAAAAGATTTACTATATTATTTATATCTTTTTGGCTTTTGGGGTATAATTCTAAATTATATTTAATTTGTTGTAACTCATCTTCAATATTAACAAATTTCCCAGCTGTAATACGTATTCCATTTTTATCTTTGTAAGCCTCGCAATAAATTACAACAGCATCTTTAATATTGAGCAAGTGTGAATAATTTTTAAATATATTCTCATCAAAAATAGTAACTTCAAAAATGCCATGTGGATCTGATATGGTTAAAGTAATAAAACGACCACGCTTGGACATACGCGAATCTTTCTTAACAATAATTCCGGCCAATTTTATTGAATGCGAACCTTTCTTTAGATGTTTTTTTAAATAAATTGAGTTCTTAATACTACATTCTTTGAAATAACTTTCAAATTCGGTCAAAGGGTGGTTTTCTAAAAATAAACCCATTACATCAAATTCATCATACGCTGTTTGAGATGCAGATAATTTCTTAGCGTCAATTAATATAGTATCACTAGCTGAGTTAATTGGAATAAAACTAAATTGATCAGATTGCTTTTCCGCGTTGTAAGAAATACTATAGGCAATTATTTTAGGCAGGCTTGCAATTAAACTATTACGATTCGGATGTAATTTATCAAAACAACCAGCCTTAATAATATTCTCTAATAATCTTTTATTGATTGCTTTTGGACTAATCCGTTCGACAAAATCTATAATCGATTTGAAAGGGCCATTTTTCTTGCGTTCAGAAGTTACCTCAACGCCAAAGTTATTAGTAACATTTTTTATCGCGCCAATAGCAAAAACTATAGATTTTTTATTGTTTTCTAGATGATTTTGGTCATTTTCTAAATTGATAGTAAAATCACCTTGCGACTTGTTAATATCTGGAGCAATAATTGGAATATTAAAAATTCTAGCTTCTTGCAAAAAGATATTAATCTTATCACTATTATCTATATCCAAATTAAGCGATGCAACTAAAAATTCTGTTGTAAAATTAGCTTTTAAATAGGCTGTTTGATATGAGATCACACCATAGGCAGATGCGTGCGATTTATTAAATCCATATCCAGCAAATTTTGCAACAGTTGCAAATATAGATTTTGCTTGTTGCGCGGGAACATTATTTTTAACAGCACCATTTACAAATATCTCTTCTTGCTGATCCATTTCAGATTTAACTTTCTTACCCATAGCACGACGTAATAAATCAGCCGCCCCCAGACTATAACCAGAAAGTTTACGGGCAATTTCCATGACCTGTTCTTGATAAATAATTACTCCATAAGTAGATTTCAGAATTGGTTTTAATAATGGATGAAGATAGTCAACTTCTTGCTTTTTATGCTTACAATCAATATAGGTTGGAATATTATCCATAGGGCCAGGTCTATAAAGAGCACCAAGGGCTATTATATCGTCAATATTATCAGGGTTTAATCTACGTAATGCGTTTTTCATTCCAACACTTTCAAACTGGAATACACCAGTGCTCAAACCATCAGATAGCATTTTGAAACTATTTTTATCATCAATAGGAATATTATCAATATTTAAATCAATACCAGCTTCTTTGAGTAATTCTATAGTTTTGGTAATTACAGTAAGAGTTTGCAAACCTAAAAAATCAAATTTCACCAAGCCAGCCATTTCAGAATATTTCATTGAATATTGTGAAATCAGCATGTCCGAATTTAAATCTTTATACACCGGTATAACTTCATTCATTGCTTGATTAGAAATCAGTATTCCTGCTGCATGAGTTGAGGCGTGTCGATGTAAACCTTCAAGGGCAAGCGCTGTAGAAAGCACTTGTTTTATCAGCGCATTATCTGTATCTATATTATACAAACCTCTACCTTTTGAAGCGCCATTTAACTCGGGAACTTCTTTAATAGCCTGAGTTAAAGTCACAGGATTGATAGCATTAAATGGAACTAATTCTGTTAAACGATCAGCAATAGAATATGGAAGTCCTAAAACCCTTGAAACATCTTTAATAACAGCTTTTGCTTGCAACTTTCCAAAAGTAATTATTTGACCAACTCTTTGATCTCCATATTTTTCTCTAACATAAGAAATTACTTCTTGCCGACGTTCTTGACAAAAATCAATATCAAAATCAGGCATTGATACACGCTCTGGGTTTAAGAAACGCTCAAATAGTAAGCCAAACTCGATCGGGTCTAGGTCAGTTATTTGTAAAACCCAGGCAATAATAGAACCAGCGCCGGATCCTCTTCCGGGGCCAACTGCAATATTTTGACTCTTGCTCCATTTAATAAAATCAGAAACTATCAAAAAATAGCCAGCAAAATTCATATTACAAATAATATCTAATTCATAATCAAGACGATCAAAATATTTCTTCTTTATTGCAGTTTGTTCTTTTTGGGGAGTATCTTCTTTAATAAATTTTTGTTTAAGTCTTTCTTCTAGCCCTGTTGTTGAGTGTTCTCGTATTAGATCTGATTCGGATAAATTATCATTAGTAAAATTCGGCAATGAGGGAGGTCTTGGTTCTGACATAACATAGCAACGCTCTGCTAAATATACAGTATTAATGATCGCCTCTGGCATGTCTGCAAATAGATCGATCATCTCTTGCGAGCTTTTGAAATAACATTGAGTACTCACGCGTTTTCTATCTTGAACGTCTAGAACCACCCCCTCAGATATGCATAATAAAATATCATGGGCATCATGCATGGAACTCTTGCCAAACAATATTTGATTAGTTGCGATTAAAGGAATTGATAATTGTTTAGCAATTGTTAAATAATCTTGCTCTATCTGCTTTTCATCTGGCAAATTGCGTCGCATTATTTCAAAATAAAACCTATTACCAAATAATTTTTGCAGTCGTTTTGCTTCATTTACTGCATCATTATGAGAATTATTTAGTAATAGCTTGCCAACTGTACCATGATTATAGGCTGATAATACGATAATGCCTTCATTATATTTTTCTAAATCATCAAAATTTATGTGATTACAAATGGAGCGATCATTTTTTGTAAAGGTCAAACTAACTAGCTTGAGTAAATTTTTATATCCTTTGCTATCTTTAGCTATGAGTAATATTTCAGCAAAACCTTGTTGCTTTTGATTAGTAAAAGAAATATTTAATATAGAGCCGTGAATTGGTTGTATTTTAGATTTGATTGCCGCTTGAGAGAACTCTAGTGATGCAAATAAATTACCTCTATCGCTTAAACATATTGCATCCATATTATTTTGTTTTGTAAGTTCTATTAATTGTTCAATTTTAATAGAGCTTTCAAGCATTGAATATGAACTTTGACTACGAAAATGGACAAATTTATTATTTATTTTCGTTTCCGGATTTTTCACTTATCTCTTCTTGATTTATTTGTTTTCTATTTCAAGTTTTTCACTTTTTCTTCCTATTGAGCAATATTTAAACCCTAATGATTCAACAAAATCTGTCTCAAATATATTACGTAAATCTATGATATTTGGTGTTTTTACTATGGATTTAATCAGGTTTAAATCCATTTCTCTAAATTCCGGCCATTCCGTTGCAATAATAACAGCATCAGAATTTTCTACCGCAGAATTTATTGAATCAGAAAGTTTTATCGAATCATTTATTAAATTAGTACAATCTAAATTATCAAAATATTTTTTAGCATTATCCATACCTTTAGGATCATAAACATTGATTTTAGCTCCTTCTTGATTTAATAAATGAATTAGTTCTATAGCCGGGCTGCTACGAAGATCGTCAGTTCCAGCTTTATATGTTAAGCCAAGCACAGCAAGTTTTTTATTGCTAATTTTCCCTTGCAAAGCATTTGATATTTTTTTTACTATCTTGCTAGGCCTATTGCTATTTGCTTCAATAATTGCATCTAGAATTAAAAAATCAAAATCCAGTTTATGACTAAGTTTTTGCAATGCTAATATATCTTTTGGGAAACAAGAACCTCCAAAACCTGGTCCCGCTTTTAGAAAATCCTTGCCAATTCGCTTATCTAAACCAATAGCATTGGATAATTTTCTAACATCTGCTCCAATTATTTCACATAAATCTGCCATTTCATTAATAAAGGCAATCTTATTTGCAAGAAAGCTATTCGCAGCGTATTTAATTAATTCTGATGTGCATAAATTAGTTTCTACAAGCGGTATTTGCTTGTCTGTTAAAGGCTTGTATACTTGCCTCATTATTTTAAATACATATTCAGATTCAGCACCAATAACGATCCTGTCAGCCTCCATAAAATCCTTTATTGCATTTCCCTCACGCAAAAATTCAGGATTTGAAGCAATATGAATATTCTTGCCTTTCTTTTTCATGAATTCAGAAACTTTATCACATGTACCCGGAGGAACTGTAGATTTTAAAACAATTATACATTCTGAGTTTATGTGTTTAGTTGCTTCTTCTATTGCTTGAAAAACACCGCTCAAATCTGCATCACCATTATCTTGAGAAGGGGTGCCAACTGTAATGAACAGGCAATCTGAGTCTGCAATTTCTGAGCCATAGCCATGCAGAAACTGTAAATTTTTAGAGTTAGCATATTTATTTATATATAGATCAAGATCTTTTTCATATATTGGCAATTCCTTGTTTTTTAGCTTGATTATCTTGTCTTCATCAACGTCTAGACATATTACTTCATGCCCCAAATGGCTCATCATTACACCTGATACCAAGCCAACATATCCGGTTCCTACAAAGGATATTTTCATATATTTTTTATGTTATTTTTTATTAGTTTATATTAAGCTATGTTTTTGTTACAAATTTATGTTGAATGTTATACTTTTTCTCTAGATACAGCTTAACTGAAAACCATAAAAAGTAAAATTAAAATTATATCTAAGTTGCTTTTAATAGTTAATATAGATTAAAACAATTTACAATCATATTGTTCACAAAAATTTATTCTTAAATCAATCGATGAAAATTCGATCTAAATTATTGATTGTAATATCATTAATTCACGTTAAAAGCAGCATTTGAATGTGATAAAAATAGATGCCATTCAGGTTTTGTAGATTCGAAAATAGGTAACAGGTCAATATTTATAGTAAATCAAGTTGAATTTTATGCATTTTTTAATTCATCTTTATGAAATTTATATCTCATCTTTTTTTGCCTTCAATGGGTTAGCATTTAAGGTAAAAAAAGCTAAAATCTAAATTCGCATTAATAGAGAGTTATTAGCAGAATATATATAGTAACTTGAGCTGGAGTCATAACA
>JAHDGL010000005.1 GCA_020627625.1 Alphaproteobacteria bacterium
AACAAAATATGCCGGTAACTAACACCAACAGATAAAAAACAATGTTTCTCATAATATGATCATATAATTAATTTTGGTTTGCACTAAGGGGCTTAGTTGATATTATAGTAAGAAAAATTAAATCATCAATTTGTAATTGATGTAAAGGTTTGAATTAACAATTAGGGTTTCACCAGAATTTCAATTGATGTAAGGGTCTATTTATGCATAAAAAGAATCAATCTAAACAGTCAAAATATGTAAAACAAATAAAACTTGATGGCGTTGATTATAACATCTGCGATATTAAGAAGGCTGCGTTAGATTGCAATTTTGATCTAGAAAAATTACCGTATAGTTTACGAATTTTATTTGAAAATGTGGCACGCAATAATAACGATTGCCAAACTAGTTTATACTCTTTCAAAAATTGGCTGGAGCATAAAACTTCAAAAGAAAAAATTAACTATATGCCAACTCGTGTGCTAATGCAAGATTTCACCGGGGTTCCAGCGATTGTTGATTTAGCATCAATGCGTGATGCAATGAAATTATTGGGAGATGATCCAAAAAAAATTAATCCCATGATCCCTGTAGATTTAGTAATTGATCATTCTGTACAAGTTGATTTTCATGCTTCACTAGATGCTTTTGAAAATAATGTTGCCAAAGAAATAGAACGTAATAAAGAACGCTACGAATTTCTAAAATGGGGACAAAAGAATTTTAGTAATTTTCGGGTAGTGCCTCCAGGTACCGGCATTTGCCATCAGGTAAATCTTGAATATTTAGCACAAACTATACATGTTGATCAGGATATTGAATCAAATCAAAACTCAATCACTGTACCCATGGCATATCCTGATAGTTTAGTTGGTACAGATAGCCATACTACCATGATTAACGCTCTTGCAGTACTTGGATGGGGTGTGGGTGGAATAGAGGCAGAAGCAGCGATGCTTGGCAGACCATTGCCTATGATCCTTCCAGAAGTTATTGGCTTTAAAATGACTGGAACGTTAAATAGTGGCATTACTGCAACTGATCTTGTTTTAACAATCACTCAGATGCTACGTCAACACGGTGTTGTTGGTAAATTTGTTGAGTTTTTTGGCCCTGCTCTAGAAAATTTGTCATTAGCAGATAGAGCAACAATATCTAATATGGCTCCAGAATATGGCGCAACTTGTGGATTTTTTCCTATTGATGCTGAAACAATAAAATATTTAAGATTTACCAAACGCAACGAGCATAGAGTCAAGATTGTTGAAGAATATTCAAAAATACAAAAAATGTGGAGAGATGATAATACTCCTATAGCTGAATATACTGACATATTAGAACTAGATATTTCAAATGTTGAAACATCTCTAGCTGGCCCCAAGAATCCTCAAGATCGTATAGCTTTATCAAATATGAAAGATAAATTTGCAGAATCTTTTGACGATTTATTTTGCATTAATAATAGTAACATTAGTAAACAAAAAAATAATAAAGAAAAAATAGATATAGAACAAAGACAGACTAAAGAAATCTATCTTGATGAACAAAAATATCTTCAACAAAAATATTTAGTACCCACAAAGGATAAAGAGTCATTCTCCATTGGTCATTGCGATGTGGTAATAGCTGCAATTACTAGCTGCACTAATACCTCAAATCCATCAGTTATGATTGCAGCTGGAATAGTGGCTAAAAAAGCTACAGAACTTGGAATCAAAGTAAAACCATGGGTAAAAACTTCGTTAGCCCCGGGTTCAAAAGTTGTTACAGAATACCTAAAAAACAGTGGCTTAGAACAATATCTTAACGAACTTGGATTTAATCTCGTCGGTTATGGTTGTACTACATGTATTGGTAATTCCGGTCCGCTCGAACCTTCTATAGAACAAATTATAAAAGAAAATAATTTAGTAGTCTCTTCAGTTTTATCTGGTAATAGAAACTTTGAAGGAAGAGTTCATCAGCATGTTAAAGCGAATTATTTAGCCTCACCTCCGCTAGTTGTTGCATATTCTTTAGCAGGAACAGTTAATATTGATTTTGAGAAAGAGCCAATCGGAACCTCTAATAATGGTAAAGAAATATATTTAAAAGATATTTGGCCAAATCAACAAGAAATACAAAAATATATGGATTCTTCTATTAAGCCTGAAATGTTTTTAGAGAAATATAAAAATGTTTTTGAGGGTGATCAGAATTGGAAAAGCATCCCGACCGAAGAAACTTCGACTTATAATTGGCAAGAATCTAGTACATATATAAAAAACCCTCCGTATTTTGATAAAATAAACGAACCACAAAAACCTCTTGAAGATATTCAAAATGCACGAATACTTGCTTTATTTGGTGATTCTATTACAACAGATCATATATCGCCAGCTGGTGCAATTAATAAAGATAGTCCAGCTGCAAAATTCTTGGTAGATCATGCTGTGTTTCCTAATAAATTTAATTCTTATGGTTCGCGTCGTGGAAATCATGAAATCATGATGCGGGGAACATTTGCTAACATTAGAATTAAAAATCAAATATGTGAAAATACAGAAGGTGGAGTAACTGTTAACCATTTAACAAAAGAACAAATGAGCATATATGATGCTGCAATGGATTATAAAAAACATTCAGTGCCATTAGTAATTTTTGCTGGAAAGGCTTATGGTACTGGCTCTTCTAGAGATTGGGCAGCTAAGGGAACAAATTTATTAGGTGTAAAAGCAGTAATTGCAGAAAGTTTTGAACGTATTCATCGCTCAAACTTAGTTGGTATGGGCGTGTTGCCTATATCTTTTGAGTCTGATATGAGTTGGAAAAAACTATTACTTAAAGGGGATGAGAAAATTACTATTGAAGGTATAAATGATAATATAAAGCCATATCAATCATTAAAATGCATAATTAATTATAATAATGGTAAATATGAAACAATTAATATGACTTTACAAGTGCATACTGATAATGAAATAGAATATATTAAACATGATAGTATACTTGAATTTGTAATAAAGAATATAAGCGATAAATAAAAATTTATGAGCAACGATATTAAAGAATATTTTGACCCGGGTAAGAAAAATTTGTTTTTAATCTATATACTGTATTTAGGTGGACTAATTTTGCCACTATTACCTATTGTTGGAGCTGTTTTCGCATTTGCTAATCAGAATTATAGTGCAGAACTATGGAGAAGCCATTATATTTTTGCTTTTAGAACTTTTATTTTTGGAATTTTAGGAATGTTCATTTCAATAATTATGACTTTTATATTTATTGGAATTATTTTATATATATTGTTGTTTGTATGGTTTGTTATGAGAAGTATTTTTGCTATAAAATATATATTAGATAACGATCCTCATCCTAACCCTTTGACTCTTGGTGTAAAATAATACCATAATTCATTAACTAAAATATTAAAATTATACCATTTCTCATTTTCAAATTAAGAACCAGTCACGTAAAACATTTTTAGACGTCGAAAAAAATGCTTTTGAGAACTCCTCCCGGAGCATATTTGCTATAATTTAAAAATGAGAAATGGTATCAGCTACCTTTTTTTGAATATTGCTTTGTCTCTTCTATATATTTCTTTAAGTATCTACCAGTGTGACTCTCCTTGCAAGCGGCGATAATTTCTTTAGCTCCTTCAGCCACAATATTACCACCTTTGTCTCCACCTTCTGGGCCAATATCAATAATATGATCTGCTGTTTTTATAACATCCATATTATGCTCAATAACTACAACGCTGTTACCTTTATCTACTAATTTATGCAACACAGTTAGCAATTTCTTGATATCAGCAACATGCAGACCAGTTGTTGGCTCATCTAGTATATATAAAGTCTTACCAGTAGAACGTTTTGACAATTCCTTAGCTAGCTTAACTCTCTGAGCCTCCCCGCCAGATAAAGTAGTCGCAGACTGCCCTATTTTGATATAACCAAGTCCAACTTCCTGTAAAGTTACTAGTTTTTCATAAATTACTGGTACTTTTTCAAAAAACTCAGTAGCCTCATCAACATTCATTGATAGAACATCTGCAATATTCTTACCTTTATATTTAACTTCCAAAGTCTCGCGATTATATCTTTGTCCATTACATACATCACAATTAATATATACATCTGGTAAGAAATGCATCTCGATTTTAATCAAACCATCACCTTGACACGCCTCACAACGCCCACCTTTCACGTTAAAAGAAAAACGCCCCACTTTATATCCTCTAATTTTTGACTCAGGTAATTCTGTAAACCAGTCACGAATTGGAGTAAATGCACCAGTATAAGTTGCTGGGTTTGAACGCGGAGTTCTGCCAATTGGTGATTGGTTAATATCAATAATTTTATCTATATATTCAAGTCCTTTGATCGATTCATATTCACCAGGATATATTTTTGATTTTGGTTCTAGGAACTTCAAAGCAGCTTTGTAAAAAGTATTAATAATCAAACTAGATTTACCACTACCAGACACACCAGTAACGGCTATGAATGTACCAAGTGGCAAAGTAATTGAGAGATTATGTAAATTATTTACCTTTGCCCCAGTAAGAATAATTTGTTTACCCTCGTGCCCTAATCTAATTTTATCAGGAATAGGTATATATTGCCTACCACTTAGATACTGCCCCGTAATACTATTTTCTGACTTCATTATTTCATCAGGAGTGCCTTCTGCAATAATCTTACCACCATTAATACCAGCCCCAGGTCCCACATCAATTATATGCTCAGACTCTAGCATAGTTTCATCATCGTGCTCTACTACTATGACAGTATTTCCAAGATCCCTCAAATTTTTTAAAGTAGATATAAGACGAGAATTATCACGCTGATGCAAACCAATAGATGGCTCATCAAGTACATATAAAACTCCACTTAGTCCACAGCCAATTTGTGATGCCAGACGAATACGTTGACTTTCTCCACCAGATAAAGTGCCAGATTCACGTGATAGACTTAAATAATCAAGACCAACATTATTTAAGAACTTTAATCGTTCTTGGATTTCTTTAATTACCCTTTTTGCAATTAATTGTCTTTTATTATCTAATTTAGAATTAATAGTAGAAAACCACTCTTGGGCCTCAGATATTGTCATTTCGGAAATATTTCCTATGTGCAGACCATCAATTTTTATACATAAAGATTCCTTCTTCAGTCTATACCCAGAACAAGCAGAACAATTATGCTTAGATTTATATCTATTAAGCTCTTCTTTCATCCATGGCACGTCTGCTTTATTAAATTTTGCCTCTAAACTAGGGATAATACCTGCAAAAGATTGTTCTATGATCTCTTCTTTACGATCATCCTGATATTTAAATTGAATAATTTCTTCACCAGAACCATAAAATAATATTTCTTGAACTTCACTTGACAACTCTGAAAATGGTGTTTTTGTACTAAAACCATAATGATTTGCCAGAGATTTTAATGTATCTAGAAAAAATTTGGAAGAAGAATTACTCCAAGGAATAATTGCACCACTATCTATACTTAAACTCTTATCTGGAACTATTAATTTTTCATCAAAAAAAGATTCTTTTCCTATGCCCTCACATTTAGAGCAAGCACCAAATGGGCTGTTAAAAGAAAAAATTCTTGGTTCAATTTCTTCAATTTGAAAACCAGATTCTGGGCAAGAATATTTTTCTGAAAAAACAACTCTTTGTTCTTTTTTATATTTAGAATTATGGTTTTCTGGTAAACCTACTATATCAACATAAGTTATCCCATCACCAATTTGTAGTGAAGCTTCAAGGCTCTCTGCAACCCTGTTACCTAAAGAATCAGAGATTACTAAGCGATCTATTATAACTTCTATATTATGTTTTTTATTTTTATCAATTTTCGGAAGTTCATCTAATTGATATAATGTACCGTCTAAAAATATTCTTTGATATCCATGTTTTCTTAAATCAGCTATTTCCCGGCGAAATTCACCTTTTTGCCCACGTACCATTGGTGCTAAAATATAAATTTTTGTACCTTCTGGCATTTCTGATATAATATCGACTATTTCCGAAACTGATTGACTCTTAATAGGCAAACCTGTTGCAGGTGAGTAAGGAATACCGACCCTGGCATAAAACAATCTTAAATAATCATAAATTTCAGTGATAGTACCAACAGTTGAGCGTGGATTTTTAGATGTTGTTTTTTGATCAATAGCTATTGCCGGCGACAAACCAGAAATAGACTCCACATTAGGTTTATTTTGTAAATGTAAAAACTGCCTTGCATAAGATGATAGGCTTTCTACATATCTGCGTTGGCCTTCTGCATAAATAGTATCAAAAGCCAAAGATGATTTACCAGAGCCGCTAAGTCCTGTAATTACAACAAATTTATTTTTAGGTATATCAACATTGATATTTTTAAGATTATGCTCTTTAGCACCACGAACTTCTATATATTTTTGCATAAAGGTTTTAACTAAATTCACTAACTAAAATTTCTGAAGTTTATTATAGGCCAGACCAAGCCTTGATTGCAATATAAAATTGATTATATTTTTATTGTAAATTAGTTATAGTTTGTGATATAAAATAAATTTAACTTTGGAGTATAAGTAGAAAAAATATATTTAATTTAATATAATCTGTAGATAATATATAAACTCCAAATTTAAATAAACGATAATCATATTAGTATATTATCAAATATTATCAGTTTTATATTAGGCTTAATTAAATTTATTTTAGTTTAATAATTTATAGTATTTTAGGATTTGTGTAATGGCAGGAAGTTTAAATAAGGTTGTATTAATTGGTAATTTAGGTCAAGACCCAGAAATTCGTAGCACTAATGATGGTAGAGAACTTGCTACTTTTAGTATTGCTACTAGTGAAAACTGGAAAGATAAGGCAACAGGCGAGAGAAAGGAAAAAACAGAATGGCATCGTGTTGTTGTATTTAATGAAGGGCTAGTGCGGGTCATTAAAAGCTACGTAAAAAAAGGCACAAAATTATACTTAGAAGGTCAATTACAAACTAGAAAATGGAATGATAATGAAAATAAGGAGCGCTATACTACCGAAGTAGTACTGCAAAACTATAATTCATCTCTAATATTACTAGACTCTAGAGGCAATGCCGAGATGAATATGAGTAATAATATGAATCAACCCAAAATGTCTGGGAACAAGCACAATGCTCCATCTTTTGATAATAGCGATTTAGATGATGAGATACCTTTCTAAGACATTTTTTTTGTTAATAGCAACGTTGCTTTTATCCGCATGTGCAACATCTCCGGAATTTATAAGCGAAAAACACGGATTCAATAAAGTAATGTTAAAAGGCGGTGATTTTGTGATTACCACTTTTCAAAGAATTAGCGATAAAAATAAACCTTACATATTCTATATTGAAGGTGATGGCAATGCTTTTATCAATAAATATACGGTATCTACTAACCCTACTCCAAGAAAACAAATGCTTTTTCGTCTTGCGGCTATGGATAAGCGCCCTAATATAGTATATATAGGACGTCCATGCCAGTACACTCCAGAAAAACTTAATCCCAAATGTGAAAGTAATAAATATTGGACAAGCAAAAGACTATCTGATGATAGTGTTGAAGCAATTAATGATGTCATAAATAATATTAATAACGGGCATAAATTTAAACTCATAGGGTTCTCAGGGGGAGGTGGTATAGCTGTTTTAGTTGCAGCAAGAAACCATATGGTTAAAGACATAATAACTATTGCAGGTAATTTAGATCATGTTGCATTTACAAAATCACATAATGTTACCCCAATGTTTGAATCTTTAAATCCAATCGAGTTTGTTGAACGAATAAAACACATTCCGCAGCTACATTTATCTGGCGCTAAAGATAAAATTATTAAGCCATTTATTGCAAAAAAATTTGTCGAAAAAACACCTTCTACTTGTGCAAAACAAACAATATATAAAAATATCTCGCACAATCAAGGTTGGCAAAAAATTTGGGAGTCTGTCTATACGCAACCCATTAAGTGCCAAAATTAATCAGTTTTTCAAAACTTTTTTAGTAAAAGCCTGCTCTATAGTAAATTATTGTAAATCACCATGACATTGGAGAATAAATAAGTTATGCTGTAATAGCATTTCTCATTCCAAACTATATATTAGAATTTTGCAGGATCTGTCTGTGCTAACAAATATATACGTTGTACAGACTCATATTAAAACACAAAGCTCTAATTCAAAATGAGAGATGTTATCAGATGTGTTATTAAATAAATAATTGTTTGTTAATAACATAGTCACACTATTTATTTAATCCGATTCTTTGCATTAAAATTTCATTTACTCATTAAATAATACACAAGTATAATGTTATTATGTTTTTTATTTTGCTATATTCAAGTTAACATTTAACTTACTATTATAGATTATGCTAGTAATTACTATTGTTTAGTTAGAAAAAAATTTTTTAATCAGTATGATTTAAAATGAGTTTATGAGAAAAAATAAATATAAAAATTTACTACTTTCTACAAGTGCTATTATGTTGTTTGTTAAATCATCTACAGCACTTGCTGCCCAAATAAAAACAACGCAAACTACAGTTCAGTCTATTCCCGAAGCTACATGTATAATTAGCAATGTGACTAATTTAGTATTTCCTGATATAGATTTTTCTGCGAATCCATTGTCGAATATTTGGACAAATCCTGGTGGATTTGATATTACATGTAGTAATGGTATACCCTATAATGTTAAGTTAACAGCACCAGGTAGAGGTAGTAATTTTTCTTTTTTAAGTAATTTAAAAGAGTCAGGTAGTTTTACAAAATATTTAGAGTATTGGTTATACAGAACTAATACTCAAACTACTTCTAATATTGCATCTGGTAACTGGACTCCCGGAGGATCATCCGAGATTGGAACTGGGTTTCCTCAACGTATGCATGTTCAAGGTGAAATATATGCTTCACATATACATAACGCAGCGCAGCGCAATATCACTCCTGGTGCAATTCTTAACGAAACAGTAACCATTGTAGTAAGTTTTTGATTGATAAACAAATTCTTACTTACTGTAAATATTTTTTCATCTTTGTGTAATTGCTATTTTGACAGAGCAACAACCTAATAACGTGAATTATAGGTTTGCATTTCAAGGTAAGGCTGCGCCTTATAGACAGGTTAGGACAGATGAATCCCGCAAAATACTAATTCACTAATTTACAATATAATTTAAAATGGGAATTGGTATTAGATTATCTAGGCTCTATATTAGTATTAATCTCTTGTAACGCGAATTTAGGATAAGAAATTTAGCAGATTTTTGTATAGATTAGGCAATTTTTAGTACAAAATGTTCTCAAAAAACGGAGAATATCCGTAGATATTTGAGTATTTTTGGGGTTATTTTTTGCTAAAAAGTATTAATCTAAACGTAAATATGCAATTTTGCTTATCCTAAACTCGCGTTTGTAATATTGCGAGCAACTTTTTGGTTTCTACTAATATATTACTTACTTTCAACTCTTTTAAATATACTAATTTATTATTAGGTTTTATTTTTGCATATCTTGGATATTTATTTATAAAATTCATAACCATTGCAGATACATCAAAATTCTCATTAAATCTCATTACAAAACCATTTGGCCCACTATCTAAATTCTGAATTTTCAAATCAAAACAAATATTCTTGATTTTCACCATATTAAGTAAATTATCGAACTCTTTGGGTAAGGATCCAAAACGATCAATCATTTCATCACGAAAAATTTCAATTTCAGTATCTGTTTTTAAACTGCCTGTTCGTCTATAAATAGCCAAACGTAAAGATGAGTCTTCAATGTAACTGGAAGGGATTAACACAGCTATTCCCAGATTAATCGATGGTGTAAAATCATTAAAATTAATTTCAGCATCTTGATTATTTTGGCTAATAATATTACTACCTTGTCCGCTTTTACTATTTTTATTACCTTTACTATTTCTGCTATTTTTCAGCTCTTTTATCGCTTCATCTAACATTTCTTGGTAAAGCTCTGAACCAACTTCTTTTATGTGACCTGATTGCTCTGAACCTACTAAATTACCAAAACCACGTAAATCCATATCGTGCCCTGCAATAGTAAAGCCAGCTCCTAAACTATCTATATTCTGGAGTATATCAAGACGTTGCATTGAATGCTTAGTAGTTTTTTTGAAGCTTTCTAATGTTAAATATGCATAGCCTCGAACCTTGCTTCGCCCTACCCGACCACGCAATTGGTAAAGCTGGCTAAGTCCTAGCATATCAGAACGATGAATAATCATCGTATTAGCAATCGGAATATCAATCCCAGATTCTATGATAGTAGTAGACAGCAATATATCAAATTTTGCCTCATAAAACTCATTCATAATTTGATCAATTTTAGCAGGTTGCATTTGTCCGTGAGCAACCTTGTATTTGAGCTCCGGAACATATTTCTTTAATTGTTTCTCCACCCACTCTATATCTTTAATTCTAGGCACTACATAAAAACTCAAACCACCTCTAAAACTCTCACGCATTAGTGCATCACGAATCACAATACCGTCAAAAGGTATGACATTAGTGCGCACTGGTAATCTATCGATAGGAGGCGTTGCAATAAGACTTAGCTCCTTAATGCCAACCATGGACATTTGTAATGTTCTTGGAATAGGAGTTGCAGACAAAGATAAAACATGCGTACCTGTTTTGATATTTTTTAACCGCTCTTTTTGTACGACGCCAAAATGCTGCTCTTCATCAATGATAACCATTTTTAAGTTTTTGAATTTAATATTTGGAGCAAGCAAAGCGTGAGTCCCAATTATAATATTAATTTCACCTTCGGCTATTGCGTGTTTAATTTTATTTATTTCTGATGTTTTGACTAATCTAGATAATTGCGCAATTTTTATCCCCATTCCCTTAAAACGCTCTAAAAAACTAGTATAATGTTGCTTGCACAAAATAGTTGTAGGTGAAATTACTGCAATCTGAGGCAAATTATCATTAATATCACAAGCGGCCATAAATGCAGCGCGCATTGCCACTTCCGTTTTACCAAAACCAACATCACCGCAAACAAGACGATCCATCAAATGACCACTTTCCAAATCTTGCCTAACATCATTAATAGATGCAATTTGATCAAGAGTCTCGCTATAGGGGAATTTATTACAGAATTGTTCATACATTGATGCATCAAACTTAACAGGAGCTATAGTTTCAAGTGATCTTTGCGCCGTAATCTTGATTAATGATGCCGCTATATCTTTAATTCTATTTTTTAATTTAGATTTACGTTTTTGCCAACCTAAACTTCCCAACTTATCTAGCAAAGCATCATCGCCGCCATATTTCTTTATTTGATCAATATTCTCAACCGGTAAATAAAAAATATCATCATTTGCATAAATAAGTTTTAGGCAATCATGAGCTATCTTATCAACATATATAGTTTCAATCTTAGAGAACCTACCAATCCCATGTTCTTTATGTACTATTAGCTCATTCTCGGAAATATTATCTAGCTCTGTTAGTATGTTCTTGAGTTTTTTCTTAGTAGATTTAGCATTATTAACAGGAGCAGAAAATTTATTTCCTAAGATATCTTGCTGAGTAATGAATAAATATTTGTTAGTCATAAAGCTGCTAGCAAGCGGCATTATGGCTAGATTGATAAAGTTACTTTTGGCCTCAGATAGATTGCTGATCTCATTAGAGATATATTCGTAATTTGCTGTGATATTTTTTATTCTTTCTATAGAACTTTTTGCATTGCAGAAAATTACTGGTATCTTTTTCTTGTTCGCAATAATTACTTCAAATAGCTTATCAAACTCAGATTTTTGCTCGATTTTTGCTTGAGTGCTAATATTTTCTAATTGTTTGAACTCATTATTAGGGTCAGAGTTAGGGTCAGATTCTAAATTAGAGCCAAATTCTAATAATATATTACCCTCTTTTTCATTCAGACGTTTTTTTATATTTTCTGCATTTACAATCAACTTATCTACTGGAATTGCAAAATAAAAAGAATCTGGATTTGATTTATTTGAAAGCAACCGAGATTCATAAAAGTCATTATAGGTGTGCTCATATTCTAAGATTGATTTTACAGATAGATTATCGTAAATAACTTCATGATCACCCATAAAATTATCCAATTCAGACATTTCTTTTTCTTGATAGAATAAAGGTAATAAATGCTCGTAACCATGAAACTTACGCCCTTGAATAATAGATTCGTATAAAGGGCTCTTAGTATGATTTACTCCAAATATTTGCAAGAAATTATTCTTAAAATTGTTAATTGTTTCAGAGTTTAATAAAATCTCACTTGCTGATAATAAATCTAATTTGGAAAGTTTCTTCTTCGAAATCTGACTGTAAACATCAAATTTTTTAATTGATTCTATATTATCCCAGCTAAAATTAACTCTATAACCATGACCGCTATGCGTTACTAAATCTAGTATTTCGCCCCTGACGGCAAATTCTGCACTATCTACTGCGCTTGCAGATCTGCTATAGCCATTAGCAACCAAAAAATTAGATAAATCTGATATATTTATGTTTGAACCAGGTGATATAGAGATTGCAGAATTTAAAAAAGCGAATTCAGGTGGTAGTTTGTTTAATAGATTTTTAGCAGCTGTAACTACGATTTTAGAAGACGCATCCTTGGGTATTTGGTAAAGTGCATTTTTGAATGATGCGCTCTTAGCTAAATTATTCTTAGCTAAATTATTCTTAGCTAATTTGTCTATAGCTAACTTTGTTAATATTGCTGATCTTTGTGACGAAATTTCAGCAGCAGGAGAAACCCTATCATAAGGAACAGTGTCCAGACTTGGAAAAAACAAAATTTGCTCTGCGTCTCTATCTGTATTTTGTTCTACATCTTTATTTGCATTATTAAAAAAACATAATTGTTTATATGCAATTAATGCCGACTCTTCATCCGGGAGGATTAGTAGGATATTGCTATTATTAGTATTCTTAGTTTTGTTATTATTCTTGAAATGCTCATATACAAAAAAAGATCTAGATGCAAAAGGAATCGTAATTTTTTTCATTAATGCAATGATGGTTCAAAGTTTAAAATCCGAGTCATTATAGCTGACCTATTTTTAATTGGAACAATCTTTTTACGAGTATACCAATCGTAAATATCAGAGTCTGGAAGTTGTAATATTTGATTAAAAATTTGTAGCTCTGTATCATTCATTTCATAAATATAGGCTTTAGCAAATTTTCCAATGATTAGATCCGTTTCCTTGCAACCACGATGACAGCTTTGATAAAGCAGCTTTTTTATAAATTTTTGCCTATATAAATCGTTAATTTTTTGGTCTGAAGTTGGTTTATCTTTGGTATTCATGCTTATTGTTAGTTGTAAAAAGTTTTAATAGCAATATTATTATGTCTAATAGAAAAAAATCAATATTAAACTGCATAATTTTGTAGCCACCTGAGTTATCTTTTCTTATAATAGTTCTTTACCATCTTAATACATTACAAGAATTATAAAAATGAACCAGCTAGAAGACGCCATTGCTACGCTAGAGCCCACAGCCTATTGGGAAAAGCTTTGGCAAGATGTGAATAACGATTTAATTACCCATTACGGGGAAGATTTATATAAAAACTGGCTCAGCAAACTATATTTTGTTGAGGTGCAAAATGAGTCTAACGTAATTCTTGCTGTTTCTAGCAATTTTGTTCGAGACTGGATAAAATCTAATTATTATGACGTTATCGCAGATCTTTGTATGCATTATGATTCTCGTATAAAGCAAATAGAAATCATTACCCAGAAGAACCAGGTCCAGTTTTCTCCTGTAAATAATACCGAAGACCCTGCAAATATAAATTTTATAAAACAAGAATCTTCTTTAGAAGATAATAATCAAAACCCTGTATCTTTTCTTGATTCTAGATTTACATTCGATAGTTTTGTTGTAGGACCTCCAAATGAATTGGCCTATAGCGCAGCTTTGTCTGTTGCAGAGTCAAACTCAGCATCTATAAAATCAAATCCGTTATTTTTATATGGAGGTGTTGGATTAGGTAAAACGCATCTAATGCATGCAATTGCTTGGCATTGTCATCAAAAGAACCCAAATAGAAAGGTTCTTTATATGTCAGCTGAAAAATTTATGTATAGATTTATCAAAGCTTTGCGAAATAAAGATGTAATGTCATTCAAAGATGAGTTTCGTTCGGTTGATGTTTTAATGATTGATGATATTCAATTTATTTGCGGCAAAGAAAGTACGCAGGAAGAATTCTTCCATACATTTAATGCTATTATTGATAATAACAAACAAATGGTTATTTCTTGTGATCGATCCCCAAGTGATTTAGATAATATTGAAGATAGAATAAAATCAAGACTAGGTTGGGGGTTAGTTGCAGATGTGCATAGCACAACTTATGAATTGCGTGTTGGTATTTTAGAATCAAAGCTAGAAAAGATGGATATTGCGATATCTAAAAACGTAATCGATTTTTTAGCATCAAAAATAACCTCGAATGTCAGAGAGTTAGAAGGAGCTCTTAATAAAGTTATAGCTCATTCTACATTGATGGGTCGTGAAGTTACGCTAGAGAGCACTCAGGATATTTTAAGAGACCTCCTGCGTTCTAATGAATATATTATAACAATAGAACAAATTCAAAAAAAGGTTGCTAATAGATATAATATTAAAGTCTCTGAAATGTCTTCTTCAAGACGCGTAAGATCTATTGCAAGACCAAGGCAAATTGCAATGTATTTGGCAAAAACTCTTACATCTAAAAGTCTTGCTGATATCGGCTCTAATTTTGGTAAGAAAGATCATACAACAGTTATGCATGCCGTAAAAAAAGTAAACGATCTCATGAAAAAAGATTCTGATTTTCGGGAAGAAATTAACTTGCTAACGAGAATCTTACAAAGTTAAGTATAGTAAATATATTATATAGCAACTATTTCATAATTTATTTTAATATCAAATTAAAAATATAAAACAACTATGACAAATCCTACTAACCTAGAAATAATAGTACAAACTAAAGATTTAGTACACGCACTAGGCTTTGCCAATTTAATTGTAGAAAAAAGAAATGTATTATTGGAACTTAACAATATAAAATTAGTTGCTAAGAATGGGCAATTAGAAATTGGTGCTACTGATATGGATTTATATTTGAATCAAAATATTGGAGCTGAAATTATTTCAGAAGGAGAAACCACAGTATCCACACAAACTATTTCTGAGATTATACGTAAAATTCCAGATTCAGAGATTCGTTTAAAACAAGATCCAAATTCTAATAATAAATTAGAAATCATAGGTAGTAATTGTCATTTTGAATTACTAACGCTTCCTGCTATGCAATTTCCTACTATGGAAGATATAGATTCTAAAAATAATTTAGATTGTTCTTGCAAAGATTTTGCAAAAATTATTGAATATACTAACTTTGCTATGTCTACTGAAGAAACTAGGTATAATTTAAATGGGATATATGTTCATATTAGAGATAAGGAGTTATGCGCAGCAGCAACAGACGGTCATAGATTATCAGTTATCTCGGTCAACACGCTTAAAGAATTACCTGATTTTGGAGTAATCGTACCGCGTAAAACAGTTAACGAACTGCTAAAAATTATAAAAGATACTAAAAACATTCAATCAAAATTAGAAATTTTTATAAATAGTAGTAAGATTAAATTTAAATGTAATAATTTAATCCTAATATCCAAATTAATCGACGGCACATTCCCAGAATATTCTTCTTTTATTCCAGCAGATAATTCCAACAAACTAACCATTAACACTAAACTTCTTGCTTCTGCAATTGAACGTATAGCTACTATAACAGTAGATAAATTTCGTGCTGTAAAAATTACAATTTACAATAAAGATAAAAAGATTAAGATTACTGCTTCTGGTGAGGCAAAAGGTATAGCTAGCGAGACCTTATTCTTTTCGGATGATGATGATAATTACTGCCAATTTTCTGGCTCTGAAGTTACGATTGGTTTTAATCCTAAATATATAATCGACGTTCTAGGGGTATTAAGCCAAAACAGGGTGCATGTTTATTTCAAAGATTCTTTTTCCCCGGTACTTATTAAAACCGAAGAAAATTCTAAAGATAATTTTGTTATCATGCCAGTAAAAGTATAATAACGCGAATTTAGGATAAGAAATTTATGAAAAAGGAATATGCGCAAGAAGAAATGCTAGTATTGGTAGATGAAGATGATAATCAAATAGATACCGGACCAAAAATGCAAGTGCATTTACAAGGAAAATTACACCGGGCATTTTCTATTTTTATATATAACAAGAAAGGTGAATTGCTAATTCAAAAAAGAGCTGATATGAAATATCATTCAGCCGGATTATGGGCAAATTCTTGTTGCGGACACCCAAGATTAAATGAAGAAAATATTATAGCTGCAAAACGTCGATTATATGAAGAGCTTGGTTTTTCTTGTGATTTATCCAAAATTACAGAAATATGTTATAATTTACCGCTAGAGAACGGTCTTTACGAACACGAATATACACACATATTTGCTGGAGTTTATGATGGTCATATGGAACCAAATACAGAAGAAGTATCTGCAATAAAATGGATAAACCCTCAAGATTTAATTAATGATTTTAAGGTGAATCAACAAAATTATGCGCGCTGGTTTGCTTTATATATAGAAAAATATTATATTGATTCACAGCTTGACCTTAAACCAATATACCATTTATTTAACCCGAAGCAGGATCAAGAAGAAGTTTAAATTTACGCCTTCTAACAATTACCTAAAGCAGCTGTAATAAAATCAGTTTCTGTAATTCCTATTTTAGACAAAGCCCTGCCCCATTTTTTACTATGATCTTTTAAAAAGATTAAGTCATGATCTGGTTCTGTAATAAGCCATAAATTATTTTGTAATTCCAATTCTAATTGATTAGCTTCCCAGCCAGTATAACCTATAATAAATAAATTTTTTTGCGGGCCCACCCCATCAGTGATATCTTGTAAAATTTTATCATTAGAGCTAATTGCTAGGTTATTTCCAGAAGGTTCGAATAAAAGATTTTCGTCATAATCTCCAGTATGTAAGAAAAAACCACGTTCAAGATCAACTGGACCACCTAAATGTACATCAAAATTAAAATGGTTGTTATTAGATTTGCTCATCTCTTTAAAAATAACATTTGCTGGTGGGTTATTCACCGGGTGATTTAGAATCAACCCCACACTACCTTCTTTTGCGTGTTTAACTACATAAATTAAAGATTTGTAAAACACATTATCTTTCATTTTAAAAGGTGTTGCTATAAGAACCTTGCCAGTTAGGTTAGAAAATTCTTGTTTTATCATTAAATTTGCTAAACATTAATTGTCCAAATTGATTATCAATATAGTAGTACTATTTTCTTATTCCAGTAAACTTTTTTCTTCAAAAGAATCTATATACTAAACTTAAGTTAAAAAGATAATTCTATAATTATCATATTTCAAGTGTTAATTTGCAAAAAATATGATATAATCTTCATCTTGCACAGTACAATTTTAAGCGCATTATGCGCGCAGTAAATTAATTTGACATAAATAAAAATAATTTGAATTAGATAAAAAACAACATAATAATGCATGTTCAAATAGGTGATATTAAATTATCAAGCCCAGTAATACTTGCTCCAATGTCTGGTGTAACAGATCTTCCATATCGTAAATTAGTAAAAAAATTTGGAGCTGGGTTGGTTGTATCCGAGATGGTAGCAAGTAGAGCCATGATTGCTCGCAGCCATCAATCACTAAAAAAATGTGCAATTGATAAAGCTGATAACGATGCAACAAGAGCTTGCGTACAATTAGCTGGTTGCGAAGCTGATGTTATAGCACAATCAGCTAAAATGAATGAAGATATGGGTGCAAAAATTATTGACTTGAATTTTGGGTGCCCGGCAAAAAAGGTTGTTGGTGGTTTTGCAGGTTCTGCTCTAATGCGCGATGTAAAATTAGCCACTGAAATCTTAGAACAAACAGTAAAAGCGGTAAATATTCCTGTAACTCTTAAAATGCGTCTAGGGTGGGATGATGATTCGTTAAACGCACCAATATTAGCTAAAATAGCTGAGAATGCTGGCATTAAGATGGTTACAGTTCACGGTCGTACTAGATGTCAATTTTACAAAGGCAAAGCCGACTGGAAAGCTATTTCTAAAGTAAAGGAAGCAGTTAAGATACCAGTAATTGCTAATGGTGATATAGTGTGTATCGATACTGCTATTGAGGCTTTAAAACAATCTAAAGCAGACGGTATTATGGTGGGAAGAGGATGTTATGGGAAACCTTGGTTAATTGCACAAATCGCTCATTTTTTAGAAAAAAAAGAAAAATTAGCAGACCCTAATCTAAAAACCCAATTACAAGTTATAATTGAACATTATGATTCGATGATAGAACATTATGGAGAAGATATAGGAGTAAAAATGGCAAGAAAACATTTAGGGTGGTATAGTAGTGGCATGCCAAATTCTAGTGAGTTCCGTGCTAATATTAATCAAATTAATAGTGCAACAGACGTGAAAAACAAAATCAATAATTTTTATGAGTCGTTAATTGATAATAAATGATGAATATGACAAACAACAATAAAACATTTTCTACGGTTATCGAAGATAAATTAGATCAATTTTTTAAAATGCATGCCGAAGATAACCCCGAATCAGGTCTATATGATAGAATAATCAAAGAGATAGAAAAAATTCTTATTCAAAAAACTTTAAATCATGTAAACGGTGTGCAGATTAAAGCGTCAAAAATCCTCGGTATCAATCGTAATACTTTACGTAAAAAAATACAAGAACTTAAAATAGATTAAATCTATATAGTAAAATAAACCTTTGTTAAAATTAAGTTAAGTTAAGTTAAGTAACATCTATCATATTATGTTCAATAACATTCTGAAGAATTTAAATCTTAAAATTAATAATAATTTATTTTATATATTAATATTAATTATTATCATCTTGTTTTGTCTTGATATATCTTTTATTTATAAAAGTTTCTTTTTAAAAAATGCTGATCCTAGGAGCATCTTGAGCCTCTTGTTAATTAACTTGATTATTGTGTTAATAGTTTGTATATGGTTGATTAGTTCTGGATCTTCTATTACATCAATTTTTAAAAAAAATAAGCGTGTTTCAAAATTAAAAAAGCGAATAGTTTTTGCTTTTAGTATAGGTGCTACATTACCAACAATTATTATAACTATTTTCTCAACATATTTTTTCAATATTGGCATTGAATCTTGGTTTGATAAAAAAATTGCAAAAGTTTTAAATCAGTCCGTGCATGTTGGCAAGTCTTATATAGAAGAGCATATGATTCAGATCGAAGAAACTTCTAGATCTGTGGCTGATGATTTAAATGCAATGTATTATGATTTAATTCACAGCTCAGAATTATTCTCTAAAGTATTAAATGCACAAGCTGAAATGCGTTCACTAGATGAGGCCATTGTTTTTCAGCGTAATCCAAATATGATTCTGGCTCAAACTAAGTTAAGCTTTTCTCTATCTTTTACTACTATTCCTTCTTATTTAATTGAAAAAGCCAATCGTGGTGAAGCTGTACGGATTACATCTGATCCAACTAAAATACGTATATTAATAAAATTACACGAATATAATGACACTTATTTATTGATTGGTCGATTTATTGATAGAAAAATAATTAATCATATAGATAAAACCAATGGCGCAGCCAAAGAATATTTTGATTTAAGAAACAAAATATCTTCTATACAAATTCAGTTTTCTATGATCTTTATTTTAGTGAGTTTAATTTTATTATTTGTTGCTATTATTTGGGGCAGAAGATTTGCAGAACGTATTGTGCGCCCGATAAAAGAATTAGTTAAAGCAGCTGAGCAAGTAAAAAATGGTGATTTATCTATCCAAGTCCCTGTTGAGAAACTTAAAAAAGATGAAATAAAAATTCTTTCTTCATCCTTTAATCGTATGATTAATCAAATTAATTTTCAACAAAAAGAATTAGTTATCGCAGAACAATCTGCTGCTTGGTCTGATGTAGCGCGCAGAGTAGCACATGAAATAAAGAATCCGCTTACTCCAATACAACTTTCTGCAGAGCGCTTATTAAGAAAATTTCAGAACGAGGTTTCTGATAAGGACACATTTATTAGATATAGTAATAATATTTTAAATCATTCTAATGATATTAAAATGATTGTATCAGAGTTTGTAGATTTTGCCCGTCTCCCCTCCCCTTGTTTTATTAAATGTGAAATAGTTTCTATGATTCATGACCTTGTGGAATCTAGAAAACTTATTAATGAATCTATTAATTACAACTTTATTACGGATCAGAAAAAAATTGATTTCGTATGTGATATTTCTCAAATAAACCGTATCATAGTTAATTTATTATTAAATGCGGAAGAGGCATTAGAAGACTCCGACAATCCAAAAGAAATTAGTATAATTATACAAAAAGAAGAAAAATATATTAAAATTATTATTTTAGATAATGGCATTGGATTTAACAATAAATTATTAAAATCAGCAAACAAAGCTTATGTTACGACAAAAATAAAAGGAACGGGTTTAGGTCTTGCTATTGTTGAACGTATTACAATAGACCATTTTGGAACAATGAATATATCCAATAATAAAAATGGTGGAGCTAGAATAGAATTAATATTTAACATGGCAAAATTAAGAGAAGAGTTAAAATAAGTGTTTAATTTAATTAATTACTAACTCTGACGTAAAATAATAATTATTTATGTTGTATTATCGCTGCAAAAACTGTTATATTTTTATTGCGATAAAGTTAATTACTCGGATAACCTAATATTTATGGGATCAATTTATAACAAAACTATAAAATTATTACCGAGAATTGATTCACTAGATAAATATAGTGAAAGTAAGCAAATTATCAAAAAACACTCATTATAATTATTGAAAATTTTAATTTAAAAATAATAAAAATAAAGGAATTAATTATTATGGCATTAGACATTCTTGTTATTGACGATGAGGCAGATATAAGAGATTTGATTTCAGATATTCTAAAAGATGAAGGATTTAACAGTCGCTTAGTATCAACTGGTGAGCAAGCATTTAAAGAGATAAGTGAAAAAACTCCAAATGCTATTATTCTTGATATATGGCTACAGGGAAGTGACCTTGATGGTCTTGGAATTTTAGAAATTGTAAAAAAACAATATCCTTTAATGCCAGTAGTAGTAATTAGCGGTCATGGTACGATTGAAACAGCTGTAAGTGCTATTAAAATGGGTGCTTATGATTATTTAGAAAAACCATTTACGCACGATAAATTAATGATAGTTCTGAGAAGAGCTTGTGAAACCGCAAAATTACGTAAAGAAAATATTGCTTTAAAGTCTAAAGTAATTGATAAAACAGAATTTATTGGAAACACTCCTATAATTGCAAAATTAAAAGGAGAACTAGAAAAAGTATCACCAACATCTGGAAGAGTAATGATTCACGGACCTGTTGGTAGTGGAAAAGAATTAACTGCAAGATTAATACATAAAAAATCTAAAAGAACCAATGGACCTTTTATTATATTTACCCCAACTTCAATGAATAATAATAGAATACAACAGGAGTTGTTTGGTGATCATGAGCGTCATGAAAATAATAACTTATATAATAAAAGAATTAGCGTCTTAGAAGCTGCAAATAATGGTACCTTATACATAGATGAGGTTGGTGATTTGCCTAGCTCTGCACAAAATAAACTACTAAAGTTCTTAAAAGATCAGACTTTAGTAAAAGCTGATAACAAAGAAGTTAGTCTAAATGTGCGTTTGATTACTTCTACAACCAAAAATTTATCAAATGAAGTTAGTAAAGGTAGATTTAGACAAGATTTATATTATAGATTAAATGTAGTACCTTTAATTGTACCCAATCTGTCTGATAGAAAAGAAGATATACCATTATTAGTGGAATATTTTGTCAAACAATTATCCAAATTTTCTGGATTAAAAGAAAGAGAGTTTTCGGATGAAGCAATTGCAGCATTACAAGCTTATAGTTGGCCAGGTAATGTTCGTCAATTACGTAATGTAATTGAGTGGACTTTGATAATGAATCCACCAAATACTACAATGGCAGAAAAAATTAAATCTGATATGTTACCACAAGAAGTAATTAATAATAGTGTAAATATATCAAAACCAGATACTAATTTAGATATGATGTCAATGCCGCTGCGTGAAGCTCGTGAAGTTTTTGAACGTCAATATTTAACAGCACAAATGAATCGTTTTAATAATAACATATCAAAAACATCAACTTTTGTAGGAATGGAACGTTCTGCACTACATAGAAAACTTAAAACGCTTAATATTCATGCTGCAAGTAATAAAAACAACGAGCCTAGTGAATCTGGAGAAAAAATATTAGAAATAGAAGAATGAAATAAAAGAATAAAATACAACAGAAGAATAAAATAACAAGTTTTTATGCAAAATATTATTAGAGGAATTTTAATTTTTGTAACTATTTTATTTCTTAAAGCGTGTAGCTCTGAAGATAGATTAGAGTCTGGAAACTTAACAGAGGAACAAAGCTTAAAAATTAAAGATTATATCACAAAACAAATAGCTAATAATAAAAAAATTGCTTTAAAAGAAAGATTTGGAACTAACTTACAAGGTTTGAAATTAACCTCAGCAAATTTGTCTGGGGTTGATTTGTCCGGTATTGATTTTAGTGATGCCGAATTAACTAGAATTGACTTTTCTGGTGCTAATTTAGAGAAAGTGATTTTGAATAGAGTTATTATACAAGAAAGTGATTTTTCAAATGTGAAGTTTAATAATCTCAATATTCAAAAGGTAGATTTTCAGGCCTCCATTTTTAATAATACTGAATTTGATAACGTAAATTTATCTAATTCTAATTTAGAAGAATCCGACCTAACTGGTGCAATCATTAAGAATTCTATATTAAACAAAGTTAGTTTATCAAAATCAATTATGCAGAATATGATAATTGAGAATGTAAAATTGCAAAAATCTAACTTATTAGCATCAGATTTATCAAAATCTAAAATTAATAAATCTATATTTTTTGGTGTTGATTTAAGAGAATCTAATCTAGCTGGATCATTAATACAAGATTGTACCTTTGAATCCTCTGATTTGACAGCAACAATTGCTAATAAAGCAAATTTTAATAATACTGAATTCATACAGAGCATTATTGATGAAATAGAATTTGATAATAGTCATTTTAAAAATAGCAATTTTTCTTATAGTTCTATCAGAGGTGCAAATCTTTCTAAAGTTAAATTCAGCGATTCTTTATTTAAGAATAGCTCTATTGCTAGCTCTGTTTTACAAGATACTATTATTCAAAACAGTATATTAGATAATACAAAATTTACTGCTTCTAAGATATCTAAACTTTATATGAAAAATATCAAAGGTCGAAATAATGATTTCAGCAAAGTATCTATTTATGATATGAAAATATTTGACTCGGCAATTGTAAAATCAATTTTTGCTCATGCAAAAGGTTCTAAAATATTATTCTCTAATGTAAATTTGCTAAATACTGAGTTTGAAAATTATAATCTTGAGGATGTAAAGTTTAATCAAGTAGATTTATCAAAATCTATCTTTAGAAATGCTAAAATTTATAGAACAAATTTTATACGTACTAATTTAAATCAAATAGCAATGTTAGATTGTAACTTCGAAGAAGTGGTTTTTAATAATACATCTATTAAAAATTCACAAATACGTAATATAAATAGTATAGCATTAGTTGCTGTTAATTCTTCATTTAATAATAATATTATGTATAATAACAAGGGGTTAGAAAGAATTAATAACAATAGCAATATCACTGATATAAATAAATTAATTGCTACTAAAAATTTATCTAATATGAATATGTCATATTTAGATTTGTCCGGAATTAACATGCAACAAAGCAATTTTCAAAACACTATTTTAAAAAATGCTAATCTCAATAAAGCCAATCTTAGTAGTTGCTTGTTAAATAATACTGACCTTAAAAAAGCTAATTTAACAAAAACCAATCTCAATAACTCTATAATAAAAGACTCTAACTTTACTGGTGCTAAATTAATCAATACAAATCTTAGCAACACAAAATTAATAGATTTAGATTTTACAAAATCGATTATAAATAATTTAAATTTAAACAACGCCCAAACTAATAATGTATTTGGGATTTGGACTGATGATTTATAGTAAATTATATACTGAATCAAGTTGAAGTTTATGTGTTTTTTTAAAAAAATTTTGGAATTTAGATTTTAGCTTTTTTTACCTTAAATGCTAACCCGTTGAAGGCAAAAAAGATGAGATATAAATTTCATAAAGATGAATTAAAAAATGCACAAAATTCAACTTGATTTACTATAATAGTTGAAAAGCAAGAATATCATTTTTTTAAGAGCTCTTCTATGTGCATAACATTATCAAACACACTATCATAATAAAATCTAATTTCTGGTGAATATTTCAAATGCACTTTAGAAGTAACATAATCACGAATTATATATTTAGAGCTCTCAAGGGCCTCTAATAACTCATTATGACTTAATTTAGTATTAAATGGAAGAAAAAAACAATTAGCTACACGTAAATCTGCACTAATATTTACTTTAGTAATGCTCAATGGACAACCATCAAGTAACGGCGATAATTTTCCACTTTTACGCAAACATTCTAAAAGTGCAATTTTAATCAATTGCGATACTTTTAGCTGTCTTTGTGATTGCTCTTTTTCTCGAACAGTAATTTTAAAGTTTCTTTTTTTCTTCGACAATTTCAAACACCTCAACTGTATCGCCAACTTTTATGTCATCATATTTTTCAAATGCAATACCACACTCAAAACCCTCTCTAACCTCTTTAACATCATCTTTAAAACGCTTTAAAGTTTTCAGAGTTCCCTCATGCACCACAATATTATCACGCAATAAACGCACACCTGCACCACGCTTAATAATACCTTTAGTAACATAGCTACCGGCAATTTTACCAACTTTAGAAATATTAAATACCTGCCTAATGTCAACAGATCCAATATATACTTCACGAATAATCGGAGATAGCATACCACTCATTACTGCTTTGATATCATCAATTACATTATAAATAATTGAATAATAACGAACATCAATTTTATTATCATCTGCATCTCTAGAAGCAGCATTGTTAGCTCTAACATTAAATCCTAAAATTATAGCACCAGATGCCTTAGCTAAAGTAATGTCTGACTCAGTAATTCCACCAACTGCATTATGAAGTATTTTTAAATTTACTTCGTCACTTTCGATTTTATTAAGACTAGAAATAATAGCCTCAATTGAACCATGCGTATCACCTTTTATAATTAATGGTAATTCTTTAGTTTTAGTGGTACCAGATGCCTTTAAAAACAAATCTTCTAAACTCGATTTTGATGCAGTAATTTGTAACTTCTTAGAATTACGTATTCTATAATTAATAATATCACGCGCTTGCTTATCAGTTTGTACTACATTTAATATATCTCCAGAACGTGGTAAATCATTTAGACCAAAAACTTCAACAGCAACAGAAGGACCAGCCTCCGCTATAGTACGCCCCTTATCATTACATATACGTTTTACACGACCATAAGATTGACCAGCAATGATTATATCACCTTTTTTTAAAGTCCCATTTTGAATAATAACAGTAACTATTACACCTTTTGCAGTATCTATTCTAGTTTCAACAACAGCCCCAGAGGCTGCATTATTAGCATTTGCTTTCAATTCTTGCATTTCTGCAGTCAAAAGAATCGCCTCTTCTAATTTATCAAGATTTTGTCTTTTAATAGCAGAAACTTCAACTGTCATTATATCACCACCCAACTCTTCAGGTATTAATTCATGAGTTAATAACTCATTTCTTACCCTGTCAGCATCGGCATCTGGTTTGTCTATTTTATTAATGGCAACAATAATCGGTACCTCTGCTGCTTTGGCATGATTTATTGCTTCTACTGTTTGTGTTTTAATTCCATCATCGGCAGCTACTACCAAAACAACAATATCAGTAACATTAGCGCCACGTGTACGCATTTCTGTAAATGCTGCATGCCCAGGTGTATCTATAAATGTAATCATTTTATTATCTGATACAGTAACGCTATATGCACCAATATGCTGGGTAATACCACCAGATTCTTTAGAAACAATATCCGTTTCTTTAAGAGCATCTAACAATGAAGTTTTACCATGATCTACATGCCCCATAACGGTAACAATTGGTGCTCTTGGTTTTAAATCATCTGGGTTATGTTTGGTATCAATAAGTATATTCTCAACATCAGATTCTTTAACACGTTTTACTGAATGACCAAAACTAGTAATAATTAATTCTGCGGTGTCTGCGTCAATGGATTGACTGCTATTTGCCATAACACCCAATTTCATTAACTCCCTTATCACATCAGAAGCACGTTCTGTCATTTTATTAGATAATTCTGATACGGTAATAACTTCTGGCAATATAACTTCACGATATAATTTTTCTGCTTTTACTACATCTTTAATATTTTTTCTTTTTTCTTTTTCTCGGGCTCTTTTAATAGAAGCCAAAGAACGAGTTTTAAAAGGAGCATTGCCAGAATCTTCATCCAGCATGTTTATTATATCAGATTTTTTAAGTTTCTTATGCTCGGTATTTTTAGGCTTGGTTGTAGGTGTTTTTTCTTCGTCTGTTTTTTCTTTTGTTGGAATAGTAGTAGATAGATTTGTGTATTCTTTTTTAGGAAAATCATCTTTTTTTACATTACTTTCTGTAACATTACTTTCTGTGACATTACTTTCTGTAACATTACTTAATTTTGTAACGCTCCTTGTTTCTTTTTGTGTATCTTCTTTATTTTGATTCTCAACTAGTTGATCTTTTGTTGAATGTAGATTTTGATCACTATCAGAAATATTTTTTTGCTCTATAGTTTCTTCTTTTTCAGGTTTAGATATTTTAGAACCTTGGTTTATTTCGGCAAGTTTACTCAAAGTACTAATTTGTTCTTGTGGAACCTTATCTATTTTTGATTTTTGCAAAGCAGCAAGTCTTCTTTCATCCTGCTCTTTATCACTTTGGGAAGTAATGGGGTTTTTATTTAAGGACAAACCACTACTTGCAGCCCTACCACGTTTTACTTCAACAACTACAGACCCACTAGCAGCAGAATGACCTGTTCTTCTGGGATAGATAGACTTATTTCCTAAACTTAGTTTAGAGCCACTAAGTGTAAGTTTTTTTATCTTTTTTTCATCTTGTTTATCTGTCATTTACTCTATATTCCCAATAATTATTTAATCAAATTTAATACAGAAATTCTAAAAAATTATTTTTTACTTTTCTGAATCTTTTTTTGCCAATTCTTGTTCCTTAGCAAAATTAATGAGCGCTTTAATATTATCATCAGTAATAATTTCTTCTGGAACTATACTTCTAAATTCTTTTAAATTCACTTCTGCCAAATCTTCGATAGTTTTAATACCAAACTCAGCTAATTTTAATATATACTCTGCTGGCAAATCTAAAGCATCTAATAATTCCTGCTCCACCCCTAGCTTCTCGAGATCAGAAATAACTTCTTCTGTTTGTTGTTCAATATATGTTATAGCACGCTTTTTAAGCTCAACAACCAATTCTTCATTAAACCCCTCAATTGCAGTAAGCGATGCATCTTCTACATAGGCAATTTGTTCTATAGTATTATACCCTTCTGCTGCTAATAACTGAGCGATAACCTCTTCTACTTCGAGATGTTCTACAAACAAAGCTGTAGTTTTAGTAAATTCTTCATTACGACGAGTTGATTCTTGTTCTTCTGTCATAATATCAATTTCCCAACCAGTAATTTTGGATGCTAAACGTACATTCTGCCCTCTTCGACCAATTGCCATACTTAATTGATCTTCAGCAACAATAGCTTCTACCCGTTTGCGATTTTCATTAAAAACAATTTTTGTGATTTCTGCTGGAGTCATTGCATTAATTACAAATTGAGCTAAGTTTTTATCCCAATTAATTACATCGATTTTTTCTCCACCAAGTTCGTTAGTAATAACACGAACTCTACCTCCTCTAACGCCAACACAAGAACCTACTGGATCTATAGAAATATCACTTGCCGTTACTGCGATTTTTGCTTTAGAGCCAGGTTCTCTTGCTATAGCTTTAATTTCAATAATATTGTCATAAATTTCTGGGACTTCCATTTCAAATAATTTTCTTAAAAAATTATCATCAGTTCTAGATAAAAATATTTGGGGTCCTTTAGATTCTAAACGTACATCTTGTACGTAGGCTTTAATTCTATCACCAACTTGGAATATTTCGTTCCGAATCTGCTGATTACGATACAGCATCGCCTCAGCGCGCCCGATATCAACAATAATGTTACCAAATTCGATTCTTTTTACTGTGCCATTTAATATATCACCCTTGCGGTCTTTATAATCTTCATATTGACGAGCTCTTTCAACTTCACCAACCTTTTGTATTATCACTTGTTTTGCGGTTTGTGCAGCAACTCTACCTAAATCAATTGGTGGTAGTGGTTCTTTTATTTCATCGCCTATTTGAATATCTGCTTGAATAGACATAGCTTCGTCCAAAGCAATTTCTAAAAAAGTATTTTCTACTGTTTCAACAACATTACGAATACGAAATAAACTAATTTTTCCAGTATTTTGATCAATTTGAGCATTAATATTTTGTTCCATTCCATACTTCTTACGTGCAGCAATTTGAACGGATTCTTCCATAGCTTGAATTAAGCTTGCTTTTGGAATCCCTCTTTCTCTTGAAACCGAGTCAACTATTTGTAATATTTCAGCCTTTGACATATTATCCATACAAAATTCTCTCTATTTTAAAATTAGTTTTCTTTCTTTATATTATTTTTTTTAAGTTTACTCTTTTTGTTCAATAATGCCTTGAACATCTCGTTAGTGAAAATTAAATTCGCCTTTCTTATATTTTCATAATCAAACAACAACACAACATTTTTTGATTGTAATTTTATTTTATTTCCCTCTAATCCAAGCAATTTACCTTTATAAGTCAAATTATTATTCAAAGCAGATCTCAAACGAAGTTTAATTTCACGCTCTTTAAAACGATCAAAATCCTGCAATTTTACCAAAGGACGTTCCAAACCGGTAGATGAAACTTCCAAAAAATATTTGCCCTGTATTACATCCTCAACATCCAGAATGGCAGAAATATTACGACTAATTAATTGACAATCACCAATTTCTAGATTTTTTCCATCAGCATGTTCAACTAATATCTCTAAAGTTTTATGCTTCAGGCCATGAATTGTAACTTTTACTAACTCAAAACCTAAATCATTAATAGTGCTTTCTATTAATTTTGATATTGTATTTTCCATATAATAATATAAATAATTTTTAGTAAATATTAATACAACGTAATTGTGATTTATACTAATTCCTATTTCAAATTATATGCATTTTGCAGGATTAATCTGTGCTCAACTAATCTATATACACTGCACATCCTCAATATATAGTTCAACGCATGTTTACTATACACTGCTCAGCCTCACATTGAAATGCAAACTTCTAATTCAAAATGAGAAATGGTATTACTACAAAAATTGTAATAAAAAAGGTGGGCCTAAGCCCACCCTTAAATAACATTTATCTAATTAATAGTTATCATATAGCAATATAATTTTGTTTTCAAGGAATATAACAACGAATAACAAAAAGTTATATAGCAAAATTAATCAAAAATACCACCGCTTAACTAACTTACAGTAAATTAATATTGACCTTTTGGATAACGCGTATATTTAAAACTGTTCATGAATTTTTGCCACAAGCTATTATCAGTTTTATCTTTTTTATTAATGGTTTTTTGTTCTTTATTTTTATTTTTTATTTTTTCATTAGGTATATTTTCTATAGTGTCGCTTAAATTCAGCCGATAATCATACAACTCTTGCTTTTTATCAACGAACTTGGTGTCAGTAGCTTTGGTATCAGCTGTGCTTATATCTATTCGACTTTTTTTATCAGGTGTTATATAATCTTGTTTAATCTGAAGGTTTTGGTCTTCTATAAGTTCATGATAAGTAACCACATCACCTAATATTTTTTTTTTAACATTATAACCTCTCAGAGTATCTTCTTCTAAATAACGAATTTTGTTCTGATAAAATGTATCAATTTTTACCTTTTTACGATTAAAAGTTTCCTTTATTTTTATTTGTTCTTTTTTATTTTTATTTTTCAAAAGGTCGTTTCTTTTTTCTCTTTTTAAATTTTTTATACTCCTATGATACTCGTTTTGTAAACTCTGCAAATCTTCTTTTCTTTTATCACCTACACTAGGACTATCAGCTAATCGATTCGACAAAACATTATTTTTCAAAAGATCAAAGGTTTTTATTTGTTGTTGAATGTTTATAAATTTATTGGTTTTATTTAACGCATGCTTTAGATTATTATTAAATCTTCTTTTGCTAATCTTATCCTCAAAATATTGATCTTGTTTTTGAAATTGACTAACAACTAATGAATCGTTCATTAATGTATCATGTAGGTTTGATTTTGATATTGCATTATAAACTCTTCCCCTTTCCTCTTCTGGTACATTTTTAAAGAAATTGCGGAATCTAAATTTATTACCTTGGCTTGTCTTTTGTGCATCTAGAATAATATCCTCATTTTCTGTGAAACTATTAAATAAAACAGGGTTATTTGAAGTTGTTTTTTTGTATATCGGCTTTTTAACTTTTTTTTGTATAAATGAATTAGTTTTTGCAATATCAAATTTCTTATTATTCTTATTATTTTTATTTTTTTTACTCTCCAAAAGAAATAAAGATTTATAATCTAACTGCAATTTATCAGAGGCAATAGGAGCTTGATTAGGATTTGATTTAATTGTATTTTTTATATTAATATTAGGTAAACTATTATCGAACTGATTCATCTGTACTTTTCTAGTATCTTTATTGCTCTTTAACCCTGGAAGTTTAATTTGCGAAGATAAATTACTTTCAATTTTCAATGGAGTATGCTGCTCTATATGACTAGCTACAGAAAAACTATTATTTATTGGGTTATCCAGCTGACTTTTTTTTGATTTATTATTTCTAGGTAAAGGAGGAACGCGAGGCAAGGTTAGCTTACTACAAGATATAGCTTCTTTGTTACGATTTATTTGTTTAATATTTTTAGTTTGAATATTAGATATATTGCTACTTATCTGGCTTTGTTTTAACTTAACACTGTTATTTCTTACAACAAAACTGGATCTATCTGGTAAATTTACTTTACTTGAAGGCTGGTCTGCACTACCTAAATCTGGCGTTACTTCTATTTTATTAATAGACAAATTATTACTCGCCAGATTATTTTCTGACTTTACTTTACTTGAAGACGGTGTGAGTTCTTGTTTTTCCGTATAATGTTCAAATGAAACAACTTTATTTAAAATAAATTCTTTGTATGTTTTTGTTTTACTCTGATTTTTTTTTCTTATTATTTCATTACGAACATTAACTACTCTATCTGATTGATCCAGATTAGCTACTGTAATTACAGCTGGTGGTAACGTACTATTTAATTGGACATTATACGAAGTAGAAGATGTAATTATGTTGTTCAAATATGTGGGCTTGTATGGTAATGTAGGCTTGTATGGTAATGTAGGCTTATATGGTGAATTGGGTAACGAGTAAATACCCCCTCCTAACATTTTTTCCTTTACATTTTTTAAATAAAAATCAGTTTTAATATCTAGATCCCGAACAACCCTATCCATCATCCTTTGGTTTAAATAAGGAATCTTTTGATTTTGATATTTCTTTTTATCATTAAATTTAATTTTCATTCCAATAGAAAGAGTGTTTTGATGTTTGTCTACCTTATCATATTGCGTTGATGCATCTAAGCATAGTTTATAACTATTACTACCTGACCATATTTTTGCAAGATCTTGTTGTAAACGAAATTTTAACCCAACCCTCGAAGCAATTTTATTTGCCGAAAAATCGTAAACAGATGCAAAGATTCTTGTGCCAAGTTTGTCGTTTAATCGATCTGAAAAAGCAAATAAAGGGGTTCCTATTTCAAGATCATAACCTTTTAAAGCTGTTTCATATTTATTTCCAATTTGTGATATTTTCTCATTCTTTCTTTGTGGAACGTAAATATTGGCACGTAAATCAATATATTTACTCAAAAATTCAACACCTGTAGTAAAACCCCCAATCTGCAAATCATTGCTTGTTGTTTTATAATCAAAATATGCATAAGTACCAAGGATTGCTTTATTTTTACTATTATATCTATAAACTAGGCCTAAATTTATTTCTCTATTTTTAAAATTATCTAATTTAAGCTTTACATCAAAAATCGGCAAATGATTACCGCTTGAGGTCAAAGGCTGCATATAATTTAATTCTGCTATCCTTCTATTATTAATAAAATGAGAGGTTATATCTAATGAAGGAGTGTATTTACGCCCTTGAGCTTTTACGTTTGCTACTAAAGCAAAGCTCAGTATGGTTGTTGTTAGTGTATTGGTAACTTTTAATGCCATGTTGTACATAACTTAATTTTTTCTAATATAGTTAACTATTATTAGCAACCTTAGATTTAAATAAATTAGTGTAAAGCAATTCTAGAGTCAAGTAGAAATTCAATTTTTTTGATAACAAATTTAATTCTTGTGTAATAAATTATTTGCACAAAACATGAGTTAAATAACCAATATTTGTTTGCATAAATTTATTCCCCAAAAAAAGCTGATTTTAGTTTTATAGTAATTTGAATTGAATTAGCCTATATAAAAGGTCCGGATTTTTAAATTTAGTTTTTAGCTTTTTAACCTGTAAATAGCTATTGTAAATTACTATGACACATTTGAAGATAAAAAGGTTACAAATAAAATTAGAAAACCAATGTAGAAATATTAGTTAATTCAACCGTTTCTAGTATATTATTATGATTATTCTGATAAAGAAAAATTATCAACTAGATAAGAAACTAGATGAGAAAGCAAAAGATTAAAGCAACAAATAAGTTAATCGATTATCCTATATATAATTGATCAACTTATTTGTTTTTTTAAAATTAGATTAATCTTCTAACCTTCTTTTACGTATAGCTCTTCTTCTGCGCTGAATTGCTTCTTTTTCTTGACGAACTCTTGCAACTGAAGGGGGTTCATAAAAACGCGCTTTTTTCATTTTACGGAAAATCAACTCTCTTTGCATCTTTTTTTTAAGATCTCTAAGTGCTTTTTCTGCATTTCCGCCATGAACACTAATTAGTACGGCCACTAGATATTACCTCCTTAACAGGCATTTAGTTGAATTAAATCCGTATTATCTATATATTATTAGTTTAAGTCAAGTAAAAAGCTAAAAACAAGTAAAAAATGACTAAAGGTGAACTGATGAATGACTTTACAAAAAAACATATAGATTCCAAAATAAAACTGTTCAAAGAAATGATAAAGCTTTGTGAAAATAAAGTTTGGTCTATAAATTTACTCAAAAAAGCAGAATCTAATTGCAATCTAAACCCTGGATATATTTACATAATTTTTCCAGATGGCGAATCGCAAATTTTACAAGAATTTGAAAGTTGGCAAGATGATGTAATGCTAAAAAAACTCGAAACAATAGTGCGTCCAAAGCAAATCAGGCAACGAATTGCCCTAGCATTAGAAAATAGAATTATGCATATAATACCCAAACAATCTGCAATTAATATTAGCTCTGTATTTTTACTTCCTAAAAATATCTTATCATGCAACAAAGCAAATTATCAAACTTGTGATATTATATGGAAATATGCTGGTGATCAATCTACTGATTTCAATTATTATACTAAAAGGGCCCTGTTATTATCTGTATATTTATCTAGTAAAGCATTTTATTATGCCGACCTCTCAGAAAATCATAAAGATACCAAAATCTTTATTCAAGAATCATTAGATAATATTATTAATATTGCAAAAATAAAAAATCAATTTAAGTTGCCTAAAGTTGAAGATATCCCTATATTAAGATTGTTCTCGTAAAAACTCTTAGCTAGTAAGCAATAAGTAACAAACAACAAATTATTACTCAAAATTACTCAGAATAAACATTATCATGACTCAAGATACACATAATTCAAATACTCAAACGGTTAAAAACAAGCATTATCCAGAAGTAAAATCTAATGTAAGTTTTCCAGAAATAGAAAATAATATATTAAAATATTGGCAAGAAAATAATATTTTCCAACAATCAATTGATAACAGAAATTCTATAAAAGAAGAAAAAAACAATGAATTTGTTTTTTATGACGGACCTCCATTTGCCAACGGATTACCTCACTATGGTCACTTGTTAACTGGTTTTGTGAAAGATGTATATGCACGATACCAAACAACAAAAGGTAAAAAAGTAGAGAGGCGTTTTGGTTGGGACTGTCATGGTCTTCCTGCTGAAATGGGGGCTGAAAAAGAATTAGGATTCTCAGGACGTATTGCTATTAATGAATATGGTGTTGATAAATTTAACGATCATTGTCGCAATTCAGTAATGAAATATGCTAAAAATTGGGAAAAATACGTCAATCGTCAAGCGCGATGGGTGGATTTTAAAAATTCTTATAAAACTATGGATAAAAGTTTTATGGAATCAGTGATTTGGGCCTTCAAAGAATTATATAACAAAGGACTAATATATGAATCGATGCGCGTAATGCCTTATTCATGGGCTTGCGAGACCCCTCTTTCTAATTTTGAAACAAGATTAGATAATTCATACAGAGAGCGAGCTGATAAAGCTGTGACGGTATCATTTAAACTAGATAGCAAACCAGAATCTGCCCCTGATAATTGTAAAGAATATAGAATATTAGCCTGGACAACAACACCATGGACATTACCATCTAATCTGGCTCTAGCTGTTAGTTCGGAGATGAACTACGCTTGCATTGTTAAAGATGAGGTTTGTTATATTATAGCAAATTTTGCTATTAAAAATTATGCAAAAACTTTAGGAATAAAAGAAGATAATAAAATTACCTTATTAAAAGGATCGGAACTTTCTGGGCTAAAATACAAGCCATTATTTGATTATTTTAAAAATAATCCTAATAGTTTCCAAATATTTAGTGCTGATTTTGTTAATGAAGGTGATGGAACTGGTATAGTGCATTTAGCACCTGGTTTTGGTGAAGATGATCAAATAGTTTGCCAAGAAAAAAATATAGAGCTAGTTTGCCCAATTGACAATGCTGGAAAATTTACTAGCGAAGTTGCTGAATTTGAAGGATTACAAGTTTTTGAAGCTAATGACCCCATTATTATAAAGCTAAAAGAACAAGGGAACTGGATCAAAACAGAGCAATATATACATAACTACCCACATTGCTGGAGAACAGACACACCTCTAATATATAAGGCAGTTCCATCATGGTATGTAAAAGTAACAGCTTTCAAAGATAGAATGGTAGAATTAAACCAGAAAATCAATTGGATACCAAGCAATGTTAAAGATAATTTATTTGGCAAATGGCTAGAAAATGCACGTGACTGGTCGATTAGCCGTAATCGTTTCTGGGGAACGCCAATTCCTATTTGGAGATCAGACGATCCTAAATATCCAAGGATAGATGTATATGGCTCTATAGAAGAACTAGAAAAAGATTTTGGTGTAAAAGTGGACGATTTGCATAAACCATATATAGATAATTTAACTAGAACAAATCCGGACGACCCTAGTGGCAAATCAATAATGCGTCGAGTAGATGACGTATTTGACTGTTGGTTTGAAAGTGGGTCTATGCCTTATGGGCAAGTGCATTATCCATTTGAAAATAAAAAATGGTTTGAAAACCATTTTCCAGCCGATTTCATTGTTGAATATTCCGCACAAACTCGTGGCTGGTTCTATACTCTTATGGTTCTCTCAACTGCTCTTTTTGATAGACCACCTTTTTTAAATTGTATTTGTCATGGAGTAATTTTAGATTCTAGCGGTCAAAAACTTTCTAAACGTTTGAATAACTACGCAGATCCTATTGAATTATTCGAGAAATACGGAGCCGACGCCCTAAGAGTTACTATGCTTTCTTCTACTGTAGTTAAGGGACAAGAATTACTCATAGATAAAGAAGGTAATATGGTTTTTGATAAGTTACGTTTATTTATCAAACCAATATGGAATTCTTATCATTTCTTCTGTCTATACGCTAATAGCGACCAAATAAAGGCTGAAATTTCGTTTGATTCTAAAAATATTTTAGATCGTTACATTCTTTCTAAATTAAAAATAACAGTAAAAAATATCGAAACTAGTATGGATGCATTTGATAGCCAATCAGCCTATGAAGCAATTTCTAACTTTTTTGAGGTCTTAAATAATTGGTACATCAGAAGAAGCCGTACTCGTTTCTGGAAATCGGAAAAAGATGCAGATAAAATTGCAGCTTATAATAGTTTATATACAGCCTTAAACATCATGACAAGGGCAATGTCTTCATTATTACCACTAATATCGGAGCATATATATTTAGGCCTAACGGGCAATATATCTGGTAAAGATAGCGTGCATTTAACAGATTTCCCTAAATTGGATAATATATTAGTTGATAATGAACTAGTTAAAACAATGGATGAAATACTAGATATTTGTAGCTCTGCATTATTTATTAGAAACGCAGAAAATATCCGAGTAAGACAACCTCTCTCTAATTTAAAAATTATCACAGAAAATAGTGATTTATTCAAAGAGTTCGAAGATCTAATCAAAGATGAAATTAATGTAAAATCAATAAGTTATGACAATGATTTAACAAATTATGCTGATAAAAAACTATCAATCAATTTCTCTATTTTAGGTAAAAGATTACCAACAAAGATGAAAAATATAATAGGCTTATCAAAACAAGGAAAATGGGAATATGACGGCAAAGATTTAATCATTGCTGATGAAAAATTATCGCCCGAAGAATATTCCTTAATATTACAACCAAAAAACACTAGCGATGTAAAAATTAGAGGCGCAAAAGCTTTATCTAATAATCAAGCTATGATTTTACTAGATTTAAATATTACAAAAGAGCTAGAAAATGAAGGTATAGCAAGAGATATTATTAGACTTGTTCAACAAGCTAGAAAAGAAGCCGGTTTTGATGTTTCGGATAGAATTAAACTAGAACTTAAGTCAAGTTTAGACCTTAATCCTATATTATCTACACATGAGCAACTAATTTGTGAGCAGACTCTAAGTAGCTTTGCACAAGGAATAGAGGCAAATTATAAAAGCTCAGTAAAACTATTAAATGAAACACTAGAAATTATTATGAAAAAATAATTTAATATAATAACTAGGATTAAATTATGAAAATTTTATTATGCCAAATAAAACCTAAAACAGGAGCTATAGAGCATAACGGGCAAATTATAGCAAAGCATTATAAAGAAGCTGAAAAAAAACAAGCTGATATATGCGTTTTTCCTGAATTAGCTCTTACTGGTTATTTGGCAGAAGATTTATTCTTAAATCCTGGGTTTATTGCAGATGTACATTCTCAAATAAACAGCTTAATCAATATTACAAATGATTGTTGTTTACTAATCCCTGCCCCAATAATAAAAAACGGATTATTATATAATGCTGTAATTGTTGCCCAAAATAGAAAAATTATTGGCACAACATATAAGCAAGAATTACCTAACTATGGAATATTTGATGAACACCGATATTTTACACCAGGAAATCCACAAATTATTTTAGTAAACAATACTAAAATTGGCATACCTATATGCGAAGATATATGGTTTGATGCTGTTTGCAGAAAATTAAAGAATCTTGGAGCTGAAATACTAATTTCAGTGAATGCATCACCATTTGAGATGAATAAATTCCAAACACGAGTCAAAAAAGTTAGCAATTTATTTCAAAGAATTAAAATACCTATTATTTATTGTAATCAGGTCGGGGCTCAAGATGGTATTATTTTCGATGGTAAATCTTTTTGTTATGATGGGAATTTAAAGATCACGAATAAAGCATTTGAAGAGGATGTTCAATTTATACAATATATAAACAAAAAATTTCATACTAATATAGTATATAACTTATTAATTGATTACCATAAAGAAATCTACCAAGCAATTATCTTAGGGGTGAAATCTTATGTTCAAGAAAACGGTTTTAAAAAAGTGGTTTTAGGGCTTTCTGGCGGCATAGATTCTGCTATGGTTGCGCAAATTGCTGTAGATGCAATAGGAAAATCAAATGTATCTACTTTTATGTTGTCTTCAAAATTTACCTCAGAAAAAAGCATAGAAGATGCAAAAGAAGTTGCCAAGATTTTAGATATATCACTAAAAACTATAAATATAGATAATGCAGTTAAATCCCTTTCTAACATAATTCTTGACAACAAAAATAATACTGGATTCAATAAATCATCAGATTCATTTGAATCATCAATAGTATATCAAAATTTACAATCACGCATACGAGGCGTGATTCTAATGGCGGAAGCAAATAGAAACAACGCCCTACTCCTAACAACTGGTAATAAATCTGAACTAGCAACAGGTTACGCTACCATCTATGGCGATATGAATGGCGGCTTTAATCCAATTAAGGATCTATATAAGACAAAATTATACGAACTTGCAAAATATACAAATATTATTCCAAGAAGAATAATAGAAAAAGAACCCTCCGCAGAGCTTGCTCTAAACCAAAAAGACTCCGACTTTTTACCAGAATATGATATCTTAGATCAAATTTTACAAGATCATATAGAACATAACAAAAATTTAGAAGAATTATCAAAAAAATTTGAACCATTTATTGTAGATAAAGTTCTTAAATTAGTAAAGAATTCTGAATTTAAACGTAGGCAATCTGCTCCTGGTATAAAAATTTCAACTAAAAACTTTGAAAAAGACAGGAGATTCCCAATTACTAATCATTATGGTAAATTAAGCTAAGATTTTTAGAATAATATTATTTACCATTTTGAATTAGAGATTTGTATCGGAGGTGAGGCTGGGTAGCGTATATAAATACGTGAGCACAGACGAATAATGATAAATAAATTATTAATTTAACCCGAACTATGGATCACGGAAAAGTTTAAGTTTTTAGTATCTATTTTTAGCAAAAAGATATTCTATTTCTTAGAAAATACCTGTTAATTTACAATAACTATCATTTTTAGACATTTTTTGATATAGATTTGGTGTTTTAGGTTGGACTATATT
>JAHDGL010000043.1 GCA_020627625.1 Alphaproteobacteria bacterium
TTTTACCCAAAACCCTTTTATTTACTTACGTTCAAACTTCTTGATGGAGGGACTATTTATTAAATAACCAGGTTTGTAGATATTATGTATAAAATTAGTAGCTTAAATTTAACTTATTTTTTCTGCTATATTGCCTAATACTTATGATACAAATTCTATAATCAAATATTGTATTTTTGATAATTAAATTATAATTTTAATTTATTATCACAATTACCTTTATTCTGATTTACATTTTCTAACTCTATATTTTCTTCTGTCTGTTTATGGGTTTCTTTATGATTAATGCTATTATCTAATTGAGTATTTCGATTATAGCCAGTAATGCTTTCATCTTCTTCTATTAAAACTTTTGTTATACACTCAGTATTATCAGTTTGATTGCAGTCATATATCGCCTTAAATCCAGCTTGAATTGCTGCAATATTCACCTCTGGAGTTTGTATTTTACTCAGACGCACACTAGGATCTGGCAGTAGTACGTAGCACTCTCCAACGGCTAAGCTGGCAAGATCACTATATTCAACTAAGTTCTTTTTATGTTCTTGCTCAGTGTAACTGACTCCATCACGGAATTCATTGGCACCAAAAGAGGTATTCTTCTGATGGCGGGTGATAGTCTCCATTCCGCACATTGAGCTGAACATTTTTCCGATTGCTTCCTCATTATTACGGAAGAAGAAATTACTTCCAAATTGCCCAAAGATTACAGAACCATCATATTGCCCATAATTTGAATATAGCTGGTTAAGTGATTGCAAAGCAGCAATTACGCATGCCCCATATTTACGCCCTTCTGCCATTAATGGCGATAGAGCTGGAAGCCTACCTAGTGCTGCAAGTTCATCTATCACAAACCATATTTTACGCTGCTTAGTGTCATCAACACCTATTTCCATTAGCTGAGATAGAGCCAAATTAGTTAAGCATGATATAAGCGGCAACGTAAGCTCTCTTGCGCTCGGCTTAGTTGCCAAAAATATCCATGGTTTATCAACATCATTTTTATTAGAAGTTGTGATATTTGCAAAATGCTCCTTAAATGAAAATGCTCCATTATTTGTAATGTCTTGTATATATTGCAGCGGCTTTGCAGTTGTTGAAAGAACTGCTAATATTGAACTAGCTGTTGTTTTATTATCTGCAGCTAGATAGCGACTACTTGCCGTTCCCGCTAAAACCTTTCGTAAATAACTTAAATCACTGTTGCGCACCATATCTACTAAATTCTCAATAGAGAATTGATCTAAATTTCTTAAATATTCAACACTATCTATAAATATTGTCTGCGCACTCTCTTCCCAAAATGGATCTGAATTATAGCCAGATTTCTGGCGATTGAAAGAAAATAATATCTTTGTAAATCTCTCTAGATCTTCTCTTCTTTCTGTATCTTTCCAAAAATCCCAAACATGGCTTCTTGCATCAAATGGATTAAATATTATATCACCACGTTCTTTATTGTAATATTTAGCAATCATTTCACCTGTCTGATCAATAATAACAACTGGATATTTTTTATCAGATAATTGAGGCAATATGTTGTGTATCAAATTTGTCTTACCACTACCTGTAGAGCCAGTTACTAAAAAATGTCTAGTTTCCATATCCTTAACTAGCGGCATCTTACCTATGGTAATATCACTAGCACTTCCACTAGCTTTTAAAGTCTTCCGAACTTCTGCTGCGGTTAGAATCTGACCACCACTTTTGCGTCTTTCTGTTTTTAACCCTTTGCCAAAATAGCTCCATAGAATAAAAATAATAAAAAAGGTAATAATAGCTATAATAGCTGCAAGCATTAAAGCTTTTTCTATTAATAACCAGCCAAATTCGTTTGCTTCCTGAAACCTATACATGTTAATAACCATACTAGGCTTAATACTAACATAATTCTTATCATAGCTACACACATTAATAAGACTCTCATAGCCTTCTGGCTTGCCAATTACATTTCTTATCGGTCTAATAGCCATATCATAAGATAATGCAATATTTGCCTTCTGATATGATAAAAAACCGCGCCAGTCAGTATCTTTGAAAGCAGACCAATAGAATAAAACAGCTATTATCTTACCAATAAGCAAGCCCCACACGAGCGTTTTCAAAAACACCTGCGAAAACATTCTGACTTTATGTAAGAATACTTGACCGCCACCTATAAAATTATTTAACATATCTACCTATTCTTTTAGTTCTACTTTAATTGTGCAGCAGGTTGCTGCACTAATTAGTCAACAATTTGTTTACCAATTATATTGACTCCTTTAACTTCAATGCACTATTTTGTATATTTAATAATTGTACTTTTTTATTTTTGCATGGTTTCTCCAACAAGCTGTTGGAGAAATTACACAACATTCTATTATGCAAAGTCAATTCATAACCTAATATTAAAACATTTTTATTTCTTAAATTTATTTAGCTCAGATTCTAGATCTGCAATAGAAGGCAGAGATGTTTTTATTTCTTTTGGTAATTTTTCAATTAAATTAAATTCTGCAAGACCAATAGGTTTTTTAACACCACGCAGTGCATACTCTGCCTTTACTTTTTCCCCCTTATCTTTACATAATATAATACCTATAGAAGGATGATCTGTTTCGTGTCTTAACATATCATCCACTGCAGATAAATAAAAATTTAATTTACCAGTATATTCTGGTTTGAATTTTCCTGTTTTTAATTCTATTACTACATAGCACCTTAATTTAAGATGGTAAAATAATAAATCCACATAATAGTCCTCTCCAGCAACAGATAAATGATATTGCCTTCCAACAAAAGCAAAGCCAGCTCCAAGCTCTAACAAGAATTTTTCTATATGTTTAACTAATTCCAATTCAATCTCTCTTTCATTACTCTTTTCTGTTATATCAAGAAAATCAAATACATAAGGATCTTTCATTAAATTATTTACTAAATCAGTTCGTTCACTTGTCAACACGCTCTTGAAATTACTATTAATTTCCTTCTGCCTTAAATGTAACTCAGTTTCAATTTGCATAACCATTACATTTCTTGACCAACCATTCTCTATTGTTTTTTTTATGTAAAAACGACGTTCATTATTAGTTGATAATTTATCTAATAAAGCAATATTATGAGACCAGGGAATTTGTGCAAGAACCTCTTGCACAAATTGATAATCACTATATTCTTCAGCAAATTTACGCATATATTTAAGATTTCTGCTACTAAACCCCTTCATCTCTGGAAACTCATTTCGAAGATCTTTAGAAATATTCTCTATTACCTTAGACCCCCAACCTTCTGCCTTTTGCCTCTGCAATATCTGATTGCCTATATTCCAATATAAATGAATCATTTCCTTATTAACGGATAGGAGCGCTTTAACACGGCTTTGCTTAATTTGATCTTTTAAATTTTGCAATAATATTGCATATTCTTTATTTGTAAGTTCACTTGTCATATATTACCTTTTAAATATTATTATGTATTTTTTGCGCCTTGTTGCATCCTATATCACAATAACTTACATAATAAATATAATCCATAAAAATATTAACCCTAAAATAATAACTACTTCTATTCATTCCATATTAATTAAATCTAACCTTTGCTATATTTTCTAAATATACTACTGAGATTATTTTAGATAAATAACCCCAGTAGCAAATTACTAGTTTACAAATCAATACTATCCTGATTATCTGAAACATTACCAGTTACATCAGAATAATCTACTGCTTCATTATCTGAATCAATTAAGAAATAATGAACTTCCACTTCTACACTTGATAAATCATCTCGCGTGCCATTACGCACAGCATGATGTTGCCATTCATAAAAACCTCTAATAGTTGCAGGAGCCGTGGTAATAACTATATTTTGATCAAATATAGCTATATTTTCTTCATCAATATTAGTTATCGCAGATATTAATTCTTTTAAAATTTGATGATTATTCTCTGAATTAATAAAATCGTATCTTTTAAACCATCCTGTCCATGTTTTAGTATCCCAATTATGAGTAGTATATCTCCATAATTCTTGTTCAATCTGAGTGAACGGAATGTTTATTGTTTCTTCTATCATAAATTTTTTCCTTTTTTTAATTAATAATAATAACTGTCTTTAACATATCGTAGTGTTGCATTTATCTTGCAAAGACAAATCAATATAAATGCACTACATGATATAACAAAATATTTGAAACAACGAATATAACGTTACTTTAAATATTATTTCTCTAGCAGCCAGCATATAATCACCTTTTTGGAGTACTGCATATTATGCACCTTATTTCTGCTATGATAATAACGCACAGCTTTATGCCAGCTACCATGTTGTTTCTTTAGATCACATAATAATTTAGCTGCGTAACCTATATTTTTATTTACAGATAGCATCTCATCTATGTTATTAAATTTCTTACCGTGCCAACGATAATTTATCTGCATAACGCCAAGATCTATATTAGTAAGTCCTTGGTTTAAATGATGAAGAGCTATATTCCTAGCTTCCATCAAAGAAGCAGGATAATATGCCTTACCACCAATATTAACTGCATAAGGGATAACTCTGGACTCTATCTTGCTAATAGCGAGCAACAATCCTGACGGGATATTATATTGTTTTTCAGTGGCTTTGATAACAGCTATTATTTTATCTTTATCTGAACTAATTTTATTACTTGCAATGGCATTAGGAGCTAAAAATAACATCAAAAAAATAGCCAAAAATACTTGTATTTGTTTGCATACAGCCCGTAAATATGATATAATATAGCTATATATTATAACCCTAAAATAAATGAGGTAATTTATGCAAGATTTTACTAAAAATAACATTCCAAAAACTAATAGACAGCCAATTTCTGCTAAAAAAGAAAAATGGCTTAGTAAAGATAGATTTTGGACTTTGGTGTTTTTATTTGGTGTTGTAACTAGCAGGATTACTTCAGAAATAATATTATTTGAATATGGTAATACTCTAGTAAGTAATCTAGTATTTTGGCCAATCTTAATATTGTTATCAATTCTTCTATGGAATTTTACCAAAGTATCTTCTACAGGTAAAAATATATATAATAATGATGGTATTTTACTTAATACAGCACAAGCTATCCCAATGAAGTGGAACTTTGGTATAATAATATTCTTTTCGTTGATATTAAGCATTTTATTATCTGTATTTGTGCATGATGTACTTTTATATTCATTTTCCATATTTTTTATCCCTTTTTTAACAGTTTTTAGCTTTTTGAATGTTTATTTTTTATATAAAAATTGCTCACCTATGATTATTTTTAATAAAACCTTCTGGCAACTAAAGCCTCCATCTGTCAATATCAACAAAGCACTTTTATTAATAGGTAACATACTCAAAACAAAATAATTACACAGATCAAAATCGTAGAGGATGTTCTGCAAATATATGGACAAAATAAATAGATTATATTTACTATCTTGAATCATAATTCTGTAATTTTAGAAAAATCTATATCCTTATTATTTGATTTGCTTTTTTTCCATTTATTATCATATTTATTCTTAATTTTACCATGATTTTTTGAAAAGTTCTCAGACATCTTATTATTTTGTGCAACTGCTTCTTTTTTCGCTAATGCAATTTTATTTTTAGCTTCTTTTGCACTAATTATATTTTGTTCTTTTTCAAATTCTGCAACCTGTTTACCAGGCGTTTTATTTATTTTACCTTCATTCTTAATCATAAAGTCATTCACAGAATTAGAATCATTAATTTTAGTCCTAGCATTATTAAAACGTGCTTTTAACTTATTAACCTCAGCACGTCCTAAATTATTATATTCTTCTTGTGCCACAGGATGATTTTTAGACGTAGCAGTTACTGCCGCAGCTCTATTATTAGGCATGCGTGCAAACACCCTATCAAATACTTCACCACTAATATCTTGAGAAAATTCCTGAGAGTTATTCTGTACATAATTTCTACTTTCAGAAAGTGCATGTAAATTTTGCTTACGCGCGGCAATAGACTTGCTTAAAGAATCTTGCTGTGACCAATTTTCTCTTAAAGACTCTTCATGGTTCTTTGAAATACCAATACTTTCACCACTTTGTTTTGACATAACGCTCCTTAATAATTCACTACCAGTTTTTGTAACTGATTGGTCATTTTCTTTTGTTCTGGAGCTAGAAGTACTTACATTTGCAGAGCCAGTAACTGAAGCTTCTCCTCCTACTTCTGTAGAAGCACCTGATCCTATTATATTCTTAAAAGGCGTACCCACTGTTACAGTAGTCTTTGCAAAAGCTTTTAAATCTGTCTGTAATTGTCCATGATTACCATGATTTTTATTTTTTATTAAACGTAAATTCTCAGCGAGTGCTTTCCCATCTTCTGTACTTGTGTCAATGCCAAAATTTTCATCAGCATTTTTATTTGTAGTAACCTGAACCAAACCTCCCACTTCTTTAGTAAAACCAGATGATTTAGTATTAATTAATGAACCTTCCTCACTATTTATTAATTCATTTTCTACACGCTCATCCATACTAATAGCGATAGAAGCAGCACTACCTTTGGTGAATTTAGTGTCACCACTGAAAGTATTCATGCCAGCACCACCAAAGCTTACTAATTCACCATTAGGAAGGGTTTTATCTGTACCCCCATCCCTTGAAAACATGGTCTGTGTGCCTGTAAAATATTGCTGAGTATCGTCGTATTTGTTGGAGTTGGTATTGTCTCGGTTAGTGTTACCTATGCTCGTGTTGTCGTATGATCTGCCACCGCTAGTGCGTTCTGCTGCCGCTGCCGCAGTTGCACTTGCCGCTGAGGACATTAATGAGCCAGCTAAATGCATAAGACCGCCGCTACCCATATTGGTTAACCACAATGCCAAAAACGGCACCATTAGGCTTAAATTTGCTGCAACTGATGCAATTGAGTCAAATTTTGCAACTTCCGTTGACCAAACACTATAACTTACTATTTGCGCAGGGTCATAAGCATAATCTATAATCATATTCAGCATTGCATAGATTGGTGGCCAGAGTTGCAGCGATAGCACCCCTATTATCCAGCTCTTATATTTGGCAATACCACCTGTCATTATCATCAGTGGTACTACAAATATAAATGATCCATAAACTATTACCTTCATCACCACTAATAGCTTAGTAAGTAGATGATCTGCAAGATCCCCATTAATCAAACCACCAGATTCGTGCTGCATTTTGGCTTTAGCCATTGTGTAATTGCCTGTTCTGTAATCACTTAATGCATTTACCATCATGCTATGATTGATTACATCACTTACATTATTATCTTCACCATATAATGCTGCTATCTGACTCTTAATATTATCATTAAGCATTCTTCT
>JAHDGL010000044.1 GCA_020627625.1 Alphaproteobacteria bacterium
ATAAGTATTTTATTTTTAAGCTAGTTGAATAGTGAAGCTATAGTGAGGTTATTTTCTTGTATTTTAAAGTTATATAGTGCATATTGGTTAATTATTAATAGTATATTTTATCGTATAATGGTTTTGCTTTTTCGTACTTTATTTATATATCCTTTTATTTTTTTATTTAAAAAACTGATAAAATACCCTTCTTTTTTTATTGGGTTTTTTATATTCAGTATAATTTTGATAATTAATCAGAACTATCAGAACAATAACTATCCAAATCACGTTGCTGAATCTTCCGATAATTCGATTAATCAATATCAACAAAATGTACAAGAAAATTTTGTTGAAGAAGTAATTATCAAAAAAGGTGATACGTTAGGAGAAATTTTAAGAAGACAAAATTTGCCTAATAATGATATTAGGCAATTAATTAAATTAGCAAAAGAAAAAAAAATTACTTCTAAACTCAAGATCGGTCAAAGCTTTCTTTTTTATTATAATTCTAACGAAATATCACTTTCTGATTCTTTTCAGGCAGAAGAAAGGAAAACTATTTTAGATAAAATGGTTTTTAGAATTGATAAAATAAATTCAATTGAATTTACAAAACAAAAAAATAATAAATTCATAGCCAATAAGGTTTCTGCGCCATTAAAAAAACTTATTACTCAATATAAGGCAACTATTGATTCAAACGTTATTTCTTCTTTAAAAAAAGTTGGTATGCATCACAGAGGTATAACAAAACTTGTTAATGCGTATACTCATCAAATTGATTTTCAAAGGCAAATAAGATCTGGTGATCAAATTACAGTGCTTACAGAAAAATTTGTTGATGATAAAAATCAATTATCGCATTATGGCAATATATTATATGCTTCAATAAAGACTAAAAATAATGAGTATAATATATATCGTTATTCTTCTGATAAAAAGCTTAATAATGCTCAATTTTTTTCTGAACAAGGTAATAGTATAAAAACTAATTTACTCCGCACGCCGGTAAAAGTGGCTAGGATTTCAGGTCGCTTTGGTTATAGAAAAAAACATCCAGTACTAGGATATGGAGCAATGCATAAAGGCGTTGATTTTGCAGGGTCTGTCGGAACCCCAATATATGCAGCTGGTGATGGGGTGGTGAAATTTATCGGATGGAAATCTGGTTATGGTAGATTTATATTAATAAAGCACAACAATAGATTATCTACTGCTTACGCTCACGCATCAAAATTTGCAAAAAACTTAAAGCGAGGATCAAGGGTAAAGCAAGGTGATATAATTGCTTTTATTGGAAAAAGCGGTAGAGTGACAGGTCCACACTTGCATTACGAGGTAAGAATTAATGGTAAACAAGTTAATCCACTGAAGTTTAAATCCAACCCGGGTGTTAGACTTAAGGGCGTTAAGTTTGCAAAATTTAAAAAATTCAAAGAAAGTTTAAAATCTCTTAGCAAAGATTTAGATAAAAACATTGAAATAGCAGCGTCTGAAATTAAAAAACTAACATTATTTTAATAAAAAAATGAGCAAAAAAAGAATTATATGTTATTTTCTACTGATATTACTATTAATTACTATAGACCAGGCTTCTAAAAGTTTTTTAATTTATTACTTAAAAACAAAGCCTAGTTATTTTTTAGAGTTATTGCCTGTATTAGATTTTGTTTATGCATGGAATTATGGTATAAGTTTTGGCTTATTTCGTGAATATTATCAATATAGTAATAATATATTTTTAATTACAAATAGTTTGATTATTATATATTTTTTCTATTTATTAATTACCGCTAAGAATTACTTTGTTCAAATAGGTGTTGTTTTGATTATTGGTGGAGCGATTGGTAATTTAATTGACAGAATCTTTAGAGGAGCAGTTTTTGATTTTATATATTTTCACTATGCTGGCTTTAGCTTTCCTGCTTTTAACATGGCCGATTGTTTTATAACAGTTGGAGCTTGTTTTTTTCTTTGTAATTTTTTATTTTTAAATAAAAAAACATATAAAAAAAACTCTTGAAGAATTAATAATTCCAAGTTATATATAGTTCAACGCATATTTGCTATATAATCATATGAATGATATAATTCATATATACTTTAATTAAAATATAAAAACACACACAAGATTATTTATGAAAAAGCTATTATTATTAGCAGTATCCTTACTTGCTACATCCGCATGCAGCAATTCAACAAAGAACAAATTAGGTTTAACAGAAACAATGCCCGACGAGTATCAAGTGCGGCGTAATAAATCACTCGAAGTGCCACCATGTTATCAGCCTGAGAAAGTTAAGGATAATAAATCTAAAAACACTAATAGTAACCTTTCAAAAGAAGAACATGCTTTTTTAAATAAAATAAAATAAGATAAAATTTATAAAAAGATATTAGGTTTATATTGCAGTTCTTTTTATTTGAATTCTTATTTAAAATATTTAATTTTATTTAGCTTATATTTGCATAAGAGATTTTTTTTGTTTACTTGTTGTAAAAGTTTATATAAACTCAAGGTTTAAACTTGATTCTAACTTGCAATAAAGAAATAATAAAAATGGTTCTTACAAAGAAATGACAAAAATAGCTTCTAATAATCAGCAGTTGCTGTTGCATACATCTAATCGTATAAATGAGATATTTGTAGAAATAGGTGATGCTCTTGCTGAATACCTTGTGTTGGCAGAAAATTTAAAAAAAATATCCTATAAATCTGGGGATGTAAAAGATATAGAAAAATTAAAGAAGTTAATTAATAATCAATCCGAAGAGTGGGATTTATTATTAAAGGAGTTTAATTGTAATATACAAAATGAATTAATTGAATTAGATAGAAAGCTATTGAATAATAATATGTTTAACTAGCTTAAATCAATGAATAATGGAGTCTATGGTAGAATTTGTGTAAACAGAATGAGCAATTACTGAATATACTTCATCGCAACCTTTTTCTTGTGAAGTAAGAGTAATTAGAGCTGAGGCATCAAGAATTATCTGATTGTGAATATTCATTAAATTAAACTTCTCTTTTTGCTTCTAATCTTCGTTCTGCTATAAATTCATCAACTAAAGAAATATTATTCTTGTTATATTTTTTGATAGAATTTTGAATATCACCTACTGCTTTTTTTAAGCTTATAACATGTAACTCATCATTAATGATTCTTAATACAACATGATCGCCAGGTTGGTATTGTAAATTATTGCGTATAGCTGAAGGTATTAGTACTCTACCTTGTTTATGTATTTGTGTGTACATAAATAAATAATCCATATTATACTACCATATAATATTATATAATACAACTTATACAGTTATTTGAAACAATATTGACAATAATCAGTACATGTATTATTATATGTACATAAGTATTAAAGGTTAAAATAATGGAAGCACTATCATATACAAAAGCACGAAATCAATTATCAAATGTTATGAACAATGTATGTCAGGATCATGACCCCATAATTATTACGAGACAAAAACATCCATCAGTAGTCGTTATGTCACTTGAAGATTACAATGCTTTAACTGAAACAGCATATTTACTGCAAAGCCCTAAAAATGCAGAAAGGTTGAACCAAGCAGTCGTAGATTTTAAACATAACAATAATTATAAAAAAATAGATATTTAGTGGATATTAGTTTTCATAAAAATGCTTTTGAAGATTATATTTTCTTTCAGAAAAATGATAAGAAAATAGTTGAACAAATCAATAAATTATTAAAAGAAATTATCAGAGAGCCTTTTTCGGGCATTGGCAAACCAGAAGCTTTAAAGCATAATCTATCTGGCTTTTGGTCAAGAAGAATATCTAATGAGCATAGATTAGTTTATGCAATTAACGATAACGGTATTTATGTGTTACAATGTCGTTATCATTACTAAAACCTTATAAACGCGAGCATACGTAATAATAATCAATTAGTGAACTTCTTATCCAAATTATTTAAATCAAAATACGAGAATACTAGTGTTTAAAGGCAGTAGTACCAAAGATATCAGTACTCACAAATACTTAGCGGCTAGTAAGAACCACCCGGAATACTTACAACTGACAGAATTGGGGAAGTTACAATAAATATTGATGATTTAATCATCGGCCAATGGGGGTTATGGATGTATTAGTTGCCCCCTACACTCTCGGAACATCTGGCGGCATACGAATCCGCGTCATGCAAGATGTTGACATGGCAATCAGACACCCTGAAAGCTTCGCTGTTGCTAGGGGTTAAAAAATAGATTATAATCTATTTTAATTGAGAAAATAAATAATGAAATTATGCCAATAATTAGTCGCTTTTTAGGTATATCTATAATGATGTATTGGAATGATCATAATCCACCGCATTTCCACGCTAGATATGGCGAGTATGAAATTATAGTATCAATAAATGGTGGAATAATTGAAGGTAAATTTCCAAAAAGAGCTTTAAAATTAGTGATAGAATGGTTAGAATTACATAAGGAAGAATTGTTAAATAACTGGGAATGTACACAACGCGGAGAGCCACTTAAAGCAATACCGCCTTTGGAATAAAAATTATGTTACACGTAAGAGAAGTAAAATACATTAAAGATTATAGTTTATGGCTGTCATTTGATGACGGTACAGAGGGAACTATAGATTTGTATAAATACCTACAGGGAGCAATATTTAATCCTTTAAAGAATAAAGAAATTTTTAATCAAGTTATTCTTGATGACGAACTCAAAACCATTTCATGGCCTAATGGAGCAGATTTTGCTCCAGAATTTCTAAAAAACAATTTAAACTAACGCAATGTAAATGTAATGTAAAGTAATATAAATAACACAAGTTTATTTATATAGTCTCATGCTATTTATATACAACAACCTGAATGCCGTTTCAAAAATATTTACCAAGCCGTAATGCTAGATCAGCAGTAATAGATCTTTTACCATAAATAATTGCATGGATACGACTTGGAGGCACGTCTATATCACGAGATAATTGATTTTGACTGAGATTATATGGCTTCATAAACTCTTCGTAGAGAATGTCTCCGGGAGTTATAAGATTTAATAATTTTGTCATAATAAACCTCCTTTTAATGGTAATCAACAATTTCAACATTATGTATAGTTTATTGAACAATAAGTAATTGCAATTTAGATATAGCTCTTTCTAGTAATAATTTATCTAATTTTGTAATTTTTGAAGCTTTTCTTGCTTTCCAATCAAGAGAACGTACTTGATCGCATAATATAGCTCCCGCTGTGCCATTAATACTAGTTTCAATTTCAAAAGGATAATTTTTAATTTGACTTGTAATAGGCATAAATAGCGCTAAATTAGTTTTAATATTATATTTTTTAGGAGATATTACTAACGCAGGTCTAGTTTTTGTAATTTCATTTCCTTTCTGTGGTTCAAAATTAAGCCATACAATATCTCCACAATCTGGTACATATTTTACCATGATTCATTGCCTACATTATCATCGTTATAAAAATTTTCATGATGGCAATTAGATTTATTAATGCGATCAAGCATCACATCTAGTTCAGAATGTGATTTAGTTATAATAATATGACTTTTTTTGGCATTTAATTCAATTTGTGAACCAGAATGCAGATTTAATTTTTGCGCTAAAGTTTTTGGAATTCTTATACCTAAACTATTGCCCCATTTTTGAACTTGAGTATGCATTTTATATAATTTTATTATTTATTGAGGTTTAAACAAGTATATACTAAAAACAAAAAAACACAAGTGTTTCAAGAAGATTTAGCTGAATTTTTAGACATAGAGGTGGTTTCTGGTGTATAAACGTGAATTAAGGATAAGAAGATTTGCATATTATTTGCCTAAAATATCTATTTTGAAGCAAAAAACAACCTAAAAATGCTCATGTAGCTATGGCTACGCTCCGCTTTTTAGAACATTTTTTATTTAAAACTAGTTTATTTTATACAAAAATCTACTAAATTTCTTATCCTTAATTCATGTTACAAAACCTAGCTAGCTTGTTTTAGTGGGCGAATGCGATCTTTAATAGAAGATAATTTACTTTGCTCGATAATTCGCAAATCATATTGTGATTGGAGATTCATCCACATTTGAGCAGTTGTTTTAAAATAAAGTCCTAATCTTATAGCAGTATCTGCTGTTATAGCTCTATTGCCATGGATAATTCCACTAATACGTGATACAGCTACATCTATATCACGAGATAGTTGTGTTTGAGTAATACCAAGAGGTTCTAGATATTCGTGCTCTAAATATTCACCTGGTGTTATTGGGTCATAATATGCAGTCATAATAATGTACCTTTAGTGATAATCAATAATTTCAACGTCATAAGCGCTATCGCCTTGCCATTTAAAACAAATTCTCCATTGCCTATTAATACGAATACTATGTTGGCCTTTGCGATTTCCTTTTAACGGTTCTAGTTTATTGCCTGGAGGATGTTTTAAATCATCAAGACAGCTGGCAATACTTAAACCAATGAGTCGCATCCTTGCTGGTTTAGCAATCATGATAAATTTTTTTACTTTAACGTCTTCAAAAAGACTTTGTGTATGTTTGCACTTAAAATTTTTTATCATATTTACAATTTTAATTGTAACAAATAAAATATATTTCCGTCAAGAAGAATCTATTATACAGAAAATAAATGCCGTTTCAAGAAGATTTAGCTGAATTTTTAGACATAGAGGGTGGTTTTGCGTCGGAAGGATTGATTATCAAAGATAATGGGAATGAGTATTTAGTAAGAGGGATATTATCAAACGAATATGTAGATATTGATGCTGGTATATCTGGTGTTGCTGGTAGTAATCCAATATTTGAATGCGCTGAGGGCGATATTAAAATTGTTCAAGTTGATGGAGGCTCTGAATTTATGAAAAACTTTGAAAATGAATGTCAAAAACTAGGCGTAGAGCTCTTTGTATTACCTCCAAGTAGACCACATTTTAGCTTGAATGGACTTACGCCTCTCGAGTATACTAAACATATC
>JAHDGL010000045.1 GCA_020627625.1 Alphaproteobacteria bacterium
TTATTCTCTGTTTTTTATTTATTTATTATATTTTTGGCTCTTATAATATTTAAAATTTAAATAAAATATTATGATTTATTTATATAAATTCGTATTATTGTAGAATTTATTGAATATCAAACATGATATATATATTATACTACCACATAATATTATTATAGGAGATAGGGGTAGATCCATATAAAATGATAATATAATACCGCATAGATTCATTAATTGTGCTGTTAAGATTGCTATAATAATCATTTTTAATGGCGAGTTAGATAGTAATTTAGCGATCATTGCAGGGATTAGGATAATACTGGTAACTAATAAAGCGCCAACGATCTTAACAGTACCAATTACTGCAAATGATAATATTGATAAAAACAGAAACTCTATGAGATTAACTTTAATCCCTCTGGAATGTGCAATGTCTTTGCTCAATATAATTAATAACAAATTTTTGTAGGTAGATATAAGAAATATAATTACCGAACTTAGTATTAAAGATAATATAAATATATCATCACTATTAGTAGTAATAATATCTCCGAATAACAGGCTAGAAAAATTGAAGTTCTCTGGAAAAATATAAGTTAATATCAAAGCTAGAGATGTCATTGAGCTAGAGACAAAACCTATACTTGCATTGTTCCCAGATCGTTTTTTTAATTTAAATATTATAATAGCAAAAAATAAACAATTGATAATTGCTATATATAAAATTGGTATTCCTGCTATAACGCTAATTACAGCTGCAAGTATACTAGCATGAGCAAGCCCATCGCCAAAATAAACGTAATTTTTCCATAATACAAGACACCCTAATGGAGCAAAAATAAGACTGATTAATATAGATATTATTAAAATTGTTATCATAAATTATAATGTATTTTAGCTATTATGTTTATGATCATGATTATGTAAATAAACGCCGATTTCAGATAATGCATTTTTAAAATCTATATTTTTATCTAAATCAGTGGGTCTGCCGCTACAACATATATGTTTATTTAGGCATATCACTTGATCGGAATTTTTCATTACAGTGAATAAATCATGTGATATCATAAATATAGTTAGTCCTATAGTGTTTTTTAAATTATTTAATAATCTATAAAATTGTTGTTGACTATCAATATCTAAAAATTGAGTAGGTTCATCAACTATTAATAAATCTGGTTTGTTTATTAGTGTTCCAATTAGAATTAGTTTTTGTAATTCACCACCAGATATTTGTGATATTTCTGTATTTTTTATTTTACTATAATTCAAAAAGTCTGAAAATTGATCAAGGTCTTTTTTAGTATAATTAGGAGCAATAGTTTTGATTAAATCTTTAGATGTCAGGGGCATATTAAAGTTAAAATCAAGTTTTTGCGGTACGTAGCCAATATTTAAATTATCCTGAATAATTAACTTACCTGAATCATATTTTTCTAGCTGCAGAATAATTCTGGCAATTGTAGTTTTACCTACTCCGTTTTGGCCGATTAGAGTAGTTATTTCACCTTTTTTTAATTTAAAGCTCACATTATCAATAACAAGGTTTTTGCTAAAACTTTTCGATAGTGATTTAAATTCTACTAAAATATTCATATTATATATTTAGGAAGGCTTAATAAATAAGCAATGAGTGATAATAATAGACATACAGAGAAAGTTATAGTTGCCGAGCCGTTATTACTTAAGTATTAGTCGTAATATTTAGCATTGTCATATATTAGTAAAAACAGTTGAATATATAACCATAGTGTAGATTTGTACTTAAATTTTCTATGGTTATATTGTTTAATTATTTCTCTATATTCTCGATGATTATTTATTCTATATCACTTAATAAAATAGTTTGGGTTACTTTAAGTTTGTTTACTTAATGATTTTCCAGCTACCGTCTGGTTGGCGACAAGCTTTACCGTAAGCTTTTTGCTTCTCTCCACCAATTACTACTTCTTGAATATATTCACGACAATAACGATTATTTTCTTTAAAAGTTTTTGTTGGAGTTATTGAACCATGATTACCATTGTCTGGATTTTTCCATTCAACACTATTGCCTGATGGCGAGAATTCTAGAGCTTGACGAGAGCTTTTTTCTAGTAATTGTCTATCATATTCGTCCATTGTTTTACCAACATGCCCACCAACTAATGCACCAGCTAGCGCACCAATTCCAACTGCAGCTAGTTTTCCGTTTCCTTTACCAAACTGAGCGCCAAGAAGGGCACCTGTGGTTCCACCGATTAAAGTGCCGCCACCTTGTTTGTTCATATTTTGACACCCTTGCAGCGAGAAGATTGTAAAAATTACTAGTAATAATTTAGATATATTTTTCATAATGAATATTTTTTGTAAATTTGTTGGATAGAATTTTATTCTATATAATTTTAATAGAATTGACATTCACTCTTTAAGTCTTAATATAATAAGGTTTATATTCTTATATTGCAAATAAAAAATTATAATATGTTTAAACTACAAGACAATGATTTAATCAAATCGGCTTCTTATGCTTCTGTATTAATTGCGATAATAATCATGGTTATAAAATCTTATGGTTGGGTCGCAACAGAATCTCAATCAATTTTGGCATCGTTAATTGATTCATTCTTAGATATCACATCTTCTGCTATTAACCTTATTGCAATTAAGATAGCGCTGCGTCCTCCTGACGATAATCATCGATTTGGCCACGATAAATTTCAAGATTTGGCAATATTTTCACAATCAATGTTCTTTTTTGCATCTTGTTTGTTTATTTTATTCTCTTCTTTTTATTCCTTATATTTAGGTCATATGCCAGCTGATATAGAGCTTGGGGCAGACATAATGTATCTGTGTATCTTTTTAACTTTATTACTTGTTATATATCAGAGTTATGTAATTAAAAGAACCGGTTCAAAAATCATTGCAGCAGATAAGTTGCATTATTTTTCTGATTTTCTAACTAATATTGCAGTTGTTGTATCTTTATATTTAAGTAATAAATTTTGGTATATAGATGGATTATTTGGTATAGCTATTTCTTTATATATCATGCGTGCATCATATCTTTTGTTTAGAGATTCAATTCGTAATCTTTCAGATGAAGAGTTTAATGATTCTGAGAGAGAAAAGATTCTTAAGATAATACGTAGTTTTCCTGAGGCCAAAGGTGTGCATGAATTTAAAACTCGTTCTGCCGGTAGTAAACCTTTTATCCAATTCCACCTAGAGCTTGATGGAAATCTTTCTCTGCTAGATGCTCATGTGATTTCTGATAAAGTCGCAAAAAAGTTAAAAGTAAGTTTTCCAAATGCTGAAATAATAATTCACCAAGATCCAGAGGGTTTAGAACAGAAAGAAAATCTTCTTCACTCTTAACGCGAATTAAGAGCAAGAAGTTTATTGCAGCATCCATTTGATGATGAAATTCGGCAATGATGAGATTTTTTGATGATGAAATTTGACAACCAGATAATGCTTCTTGCCTTAGAAGAGGCTAAATTAGCTAAAAAACTTGGAGAGGTACCCGTTGGCTGCGTTATTATAGAAAGGTCTAGCGGTAAAGTAATAGCAAAATCTTATAACCAAATGCAGCAAGGTAATAATCCTAATTTGCATGCAGAAATGATAGCTATTAGTCTGGCTTGTAAAAAATTAGGTAATAAAAATCTTGCAGATTATGATATTTATGTAACTTTAGAACCCTGTACTATGTGTGCTAGCGCAATTTCTAATGCTCGTCTGGGGCGTTTATATTATGGGGCGTCAGATATCAAGCAAGGTGCTGTCGAAAATGGGGTAAGGTTTTTTACTTCTTCTTCCTGCATGCATAGGCCAGAAATATATTCTGGCATTCAAATTATAGAAGCTACTAAATTATTAAAGAATTTTTTTTCTAATTTAAGAACGTGAATTTAGGATAAGAAAGAAATCAGTAGATTAATTTTGTTGATTAAGTTGTTTAGATATAAATTTGCGATTATTTATCCATAATTTGCAGTTATTTAGGCTGAAATTAATCAAATAAGCAGTTATTTTAATCTATTTTACGAAGTAGTTTCATTAATATAGAAGTCTAATGGTCATAAAGTCACATTAAAAATAATATTACATTTAATGTTTTTTTATTAGCAGAACTGTTGCACAAAAATCACTTGACTTGGTTTATAATAGAATTTATTCTCCATAAATAACCAAAAATACCCATAATAACCCAAATTATACCATTTTTTATGTCATAATATAATTAATGGGTTGTTATTAGTAAATTAGTCTCTAGATTTTTTGCTAAAAATATACTCAATTTTGTTACGGTTAAATCTATATTTAAATAAATTATGAATATTTTTCTTTCCAAATATATAAACAAAATTGACAAGAAAGGTCGAGTCTCAGTGCCTGCCGATTATCGTTTGTCTTTTGCAAAAGAGAGATTTAATGGTGTGATAGTTTATCCTTCTTTTAAAAATAACTGTATAGAGGTATGTAGTCTTTCTCGTTTGGAAGAGTTAAGTCAAATAATTCAAAATTTAGATCCTTACTCTAAAGAAAGAGATGCTTTTGAAACTGTGGTTCTTGGTGAAGCTGCTCAATTGCAATTTGATAATGAGGGTAGGGTGATTTTGCCAACATATTTAATAGAGCGTGTTGGCATATCAAATCAAGCTTGTTTTGTTGGTAAAGGACTAATATTTGAAATATGGAACCCTGAAATTTTTAATAAACATCTTGAATCAGCTAGAAAAATTGCTCAAAGCAATAGGTTGATCTTAAAGAACAATATTACTAGTAAAGAATAATGACTCTAAATAGTAGCGATATACAAACATTAAAAACCTTTGATCATTTCCCGGTTTTATTGTCAGAAATGCTCAAATATTTAGTTGTTAAAGATAATGAACATTATCTAGATTGTACATTTGGTGCTGGTGGCTATAGTAAGGCAATTTTAAATAGTGCTAATTGTTTTGTAACCGCTCTAGATCAAGACCCAACAATATTAAAATATGTTGATGATGTTCAAAAGCAATTTACTGATCGGTTTAATTTCATTCAAACTAATTTTGCTAATGCAAAAGAAAAAGTAAATGGTAAAAAATTTGACGGAATCGTTCTTGATTTGGGAGTTTCTTCTATGCAGATAGATTCTGCCCAAAGAGGCTTTTCTTTTATGAAAGATGGGCCTTTAGATATGCGTATGGGGTCGGCAGATTTTAGTGCAGAAGAATTTGTTGCAAATGCATCTGAAGAAGAAATAGCAAATATTATTTATAAATATGGTGAAGAAGTGCAGTCTCGTCAGATTGCCAAAGCTATTGTTAATGCCCGCGAGGTTTCTCCAATTAAAACTAGCCTGCAATTGGCTGACATTGTTCGGAGCTCTATGCATTTTAGAAAAAGTAAGATAGACCCGGCAACAAAAACATTTCAAGCAATAAGAATTCATGTAAATCAAGAACTAGATTCTTTAGAGAAGTTTTTAGATGATGTCAAAGATATGTTAAAACCAGAAGGGCGTATTTTGGTAGTGTCTTTTCATTCACTAGAAGATAGTATAGTAAAATCTTTTTTCAAAGAGCATTCTCCGATAAAAATCGCACGTTCAAAATATTCAAAGGAACCAGAGATTTTTAAAGCAAATGAATGGTTGAAAGTAATTACTAAAAAGCCAATAACACCTTCAAAAGAAGAGGTTAATATTAATCCACGCTCACGATCTTCAAGATTAAGAGTAGCGGTAAAAAGAGGGGTAGATTGATGTCATTTATCAAAACCCCTATATATTGGTTTTTCCTATTATTTTTGATAGTAATATATATATTATTTAGTGTAAAAGATAATGTTATGGTTATTCGTATGCAACTGCGTGAAGTGAATAAGCAGATACAATATGAGAATGATGCGATTCATTTGTTAAAAGCTGAATTTGCTTATCTTTCATCACCAGAGCGTTTACAAGAGTTAAATAACAAATATTTATCATTAAAAGAAACAAAAATTTCTCAAATGATTACGGACCCACTAGAGCTCAATCATAATAAAACAAAAATTATGCTTACTAGTTCAAAACCTAAAGTAAAGAGTGTAAAATGGCGTTATAAAAGAGGGCCAAGCAGGTATTTAACACTTGCTTTACCTAAAAATATACGCTAGTTAATCTTAGTCTGAAGTTTTTTTTGGATTTCAGGACCAACCTTAGGGGTGCCTATTCATTTACTATATAAGAATATAGAAATAATAAAAATATAGAAATAGTTTTATAATATGAGAATAATTTTATCATTAATTTTGTTTACATCTTTGAATGTATCTGTAAGTTCCTGTAAAGATCAAAATATTTTTGTTAATAAACCAGCAGATATTACATCATATAATAAAGAGAAAGTAATTGATTGTAATTTTCAAAAAAAAATAGTTTTAATAGGTGGGTGTTTTGATTTATTACATTATGGCCATATAGAATATTTAAAAAAATCAAAAGATTTGGGAGATTACCTGATTGTAGCGTTAGAGCCAGATGAGCATATTATAAAATATAAAAAGCGTCAACCAGTACATAATCAAAGTCAAAGGGCTAATAATTTAGCCTCGATTAGATATGTTGATAATGTATTAATGCTTCCAATGCTAAAAAATTATAATGATTATTTTCAATTAGTACAAGATACTTGCCCTAATATTATTGCCGTAACAAAAGGTGATCCACAATTAGCAAATATAGAGAAACAAGCTAAAAATATAGGCGCTAAGGTAGAGATTGTGATTGATCGTTTAAATGAATTTTCTACTACTAATATTTTAAATTGTAAAAATTGTAAAAAAATATAGTAATAAATATTATAAAAAGCTTCTTTAAATTGGAATTATTTGATCCTGATGGATTATTATCAATTAAAGAAGCAAATAATAGAGTACGGAATGGTGACGTG
>JAHDGL010000046.1 GCA_020627625.1 Alphaproteobacteria bacterium
TATAAACTATTTTAAATAATTATAATATGGTAATATATTAAATATATAATAAAAATATATCAAGAGACTATATTTAAATATGTTAAAAACTTATGCATGCTTACCAGAATATTCTAAAGGAAGAATTCACCCTGAAAAACCGACACCACACAGAAATGAGTTTGAACGAGATAGAGACAGAATAATTCATGCCAATGCCTTTAAACGTTTGCAGTATAAAACCCAAGTATTTGTTAATCATGAAGGTGATCATTATCGTAATCGTATGACTCACTCAATGGAAGTATCATCAATTGCTAGATCACTATGCAAAGCCCTAGAATTATCTGACGATTTAGCAGAATCTGTAGCTTTAGCACATGATTTGGGTCATTCACCATTTGGCCACGCAGGAGAAGATGCGCTAAATGAATGTATGAAGAATTTTGGTGGATTTTCACATAACGCACATTCATTTAAAATCCTTACTCAATTAGAACAAAAATATATTGCTTATGATGGTTTAAATTTAACTTGGGAAGTTCTAGAGGCTACGGTAAAACATAACGGGCCAATATTAGAAAATTTAGAATCTTATGCGTATATATTCGAATATGATGAACAAAATAGTTTAGATTTAAAGAAACATTCGTCAGCAGAAGCACAAATAGCCGCCCTATCAGATGATATTGCCTATATTTGTCATGATCTTGAAGACAGCATCAAGGCTGAAATTATTAATTATGAGGATCTTACAGAAATAGAATTTATCAATCAATATATATATGAAATAAAAAATACATATATTAATATTAGTAACAATCGCTTAATCTATGAAATATGCCGCAAATTAACACATCGTTTAATCGAAAGCCTTCTATTTCAAACTAGTTCTAATATTAAAAAAAATAAAATTAAAACTTCTTATGATATCAGAAATTTAGGCAAACAAATTGTTGAATTTACAGAACCAACTTTTAATGAGGTGAAACTAATTAAAGACTTTTTAATGAAAAAAGTGTATAAGCATCATCGAGTTGCAACAATGACGTTACAGAGCCAAAAAATAGTTCGTGATTTATTTAAGCTATATATAGAAAATATTGAGCTTATACCATTTAGTTGGAGAACAATAATTGATGAACATAAACGCTCTAAAGAGTCGATAATTGCTGACTATATAGCTGGTATGACGGACCGTTTTGCTATCAAACAACACCAGTCTTTTTATAATTTAAATTTTACTAATATAGATTTATGAATATTTTTAAAGAATTAGCATCTGATATAAAGAAAATTGGCCTTCAAATATGCAATGATAACGATATATGGAACAGAGCAACCATTGAAGCACCAAAAGACCCGTTAAATGGTGATATTGCTACAAATATTGCCATGATTATTGCATCAAAAAAAGGAGGGAACCCGCGTGAAATTGCTCTAAAATTCAGTGAGCTACTTTCTGAGATACCTTATATCGCCCATATTGAAGTTGCTGGCCCTGGATTTATTAATTTTACAATCAAAGCAGAAAAGTGGCATTCTTGTATTCTTGGTATATTAAAGGATGATGATAGTTTTTGGGATGTAAATATTGGTAACAATAAAAAAATCAATATAGAATATGTTTCTGCTAACCCTACTGGGCCTATGCATATTGGACATGCTAGAGGCGCAGTATATGGCGATGTACTTGCTAATATACTAACTAAATGTGGATATGATGTTACCAAAGAATATTATATTAATGATGCTGGGTCACAAATAGATACTCTAGTTGATAGCATTATTTTACGTTACAAAGAAGCCCTAACAAACCAAAAAATAGAAATACCAGAAGGGTTATATCCTGGCGAATATTTAAAAATAGTAGGGCAAAAACTCGCTAAGAGCTATAAAGCAAAGCTACTAGCAATACCAGAAATAGAAATGCGTCAAAAAATCAGAAAAATTGCTATTGACGATATGATGGAACTAATAAAATCTGATCTTGCCAAACTTGGCGTGCGTCATGATATATTTTTTTCAGAACAATCTCTGCATGATAGTGGTAAGATTGATCAAGTAGTGCAAGAACTTGAAAAAAAGAATCTGATATATAAAGGAACATTACCTCCTCCCAAAGGAAAGATTAACGAACACTGGGAAGAAAAAGAACAAATGCTTTTCAAATCCACCAAATATGGTGACGATCAGGATCGACCTATACAAAAAAACGATGGATCTTGGGCATATTTAGCAGCTGAATTTGCTTATGCAAAAGATAAAATTGATCGAGGGTTCAATAGTCTGATCTATATATTAGGAGCAGATCATAGCGGCTATGTAAAAAGAGTTAAGGCTATGATTGATGCGCTTAGTAATGGATCAGTAGAGAGTAATGTCAGAATTAGCCAATTAGTAAATTTTGTAAAAAATGGCAAGCAGATTAAAATGTCAAAACGTAGTGGTAATTTTATGACTGTAAGTGATGTTACTGATGAGGTAAGCAAAGATATTATTCGATTTATTATGCTTACTCGCCGCAACGACATGACGCTTGATTTTGATTTTAATAAGGTAAAAGAGCAATCAAAAGACAACCCTGTTTTTTACGTTCAATATGCATATGTTAGAACAAAATCTATTTTATCTAATGCTAAAGAAATAGTTCCGGATGCTTATGATAAATTTAGATCATTAGATTTTGATTTATCTCTACTTGACACAGAAGAAGAGATTCAACTGATAAAATTATTAGCAACTTGGCCTAAAATTTTATCTTCATCTGCTAAATATTATGAACCACAACGGATTGCTTATTATCTAATCGAAGTAGCCTCAAGGTTCCACTCTATTTGGAACTTAGGTAAAGAGAATAATGAGTATAGATTCAATGTTGAAAATAATATAGAACTAACATCAGCACGTCTTGCAATGGTAGAAAGTATTCGTAAAATCATTAATAGTGGTTTTGATATTATTGGAATAACCGCTTTGAATAAAATGTAACAATAAAATATGTAAAAGTGGATTTTTTTGAAAACCTTTTGTTATGCGTAGAAAATTTATAATATTATCATTTATAGGTATTTTATTTGCTATTATAGTAACATTATATTTTTCACCATACAAGCGTGATCAAGTAATTGTCACATTGGTGCCAGATAAAACACCTGTAAAAATCAAACCTAAATATGCAGGTGGCCTTGTTCTTCCTCATTCTGATAGTTTGGTGTATAATAAATTAAAAGACAACTCGACAATAACTAGTAAAATCCATGTTTTACCTAATCCAGAAAAGCCTCTAGAAATAATCAATCTTCAAAAAAATAAAACTAAATTCTTTGATTCTATTGACAAAATATTAGCCAATATTGAGTTTTATGAAAATAAAATTTTACAAGAAGATAATAATATTGATGATTTAGAGTATATAAAACCCAATTTACTAATTGGGGGCGATACATCTCAAGATAACAATAATTTATTAGAAAATAATATTATTTTAGTTCCTGGTACCGCGCTAAAAATTATTAAATCTGAAGAGGATAGGTATAAAATGAGTCGAGTTAATATAGTTACCGACCAGAAAAAAGGATATAAATTACAACTATCTTCAACTTATTCCATGCCAGAGGCAAATAAAAAATGGAAAGAATTACAAGGTAAATATCCCAAAATCTTGCAGAATGCCAACCTGATTGTAAAAAAAATAGAAGGAAAAAATGAACGTATATTTTATATAGTTATGGCTGGCGCCTACCCTTCTTTGAATCATGCTAAAATAATTTGCAAAAAACTCTTATCACGAAAACAAAATTGTATTATCACGAAGTAACCAATATAGTAAAATTAATTGAATTAGTATAATAAAATACGTTTAAGGAGAATAATATTGTTAAATCTAGGAATAATTGCTGGCAATGGTGATTTGCCTAAAGAAATAGCCCGTATACAACAAGAATCCGGCGGAAAATGTTTTATCGCATCTCTTGATTCGAAGTTGGTTGCTCAAGATGAATTTAACAATCCAAATTTATCTGAAAGTAAAGATACAAATATAGTTTGTGAATTTTTTTCTTTAGGTTCTGTTAGCTCTATTATAAATTTCTTTAAACAACATTCTGTTAAAGAGATCGTCATTATTGGAGGCATAGATCGACCTGATTTAAATTCGTTAAAAGTGGATTTGTCTGGTTCTATATTACTAGCAAAGATCCTAAAACAAAAAATTTTGGGAGATGATAATATATTAAAAATAGTTTCAAACTATATTGAATCTAAAGGGTTCCGTGTTATTTCCCCTCAAAAATTATTAGGCTCTAGAAAATATCATATTGATATTGTTACAAATCAATCTCCATCTAATCAAGATAAAATCGATATAAAAATAGGCTCTCAAATTTTGTATTCTCTAGGGCATTTAGATGTTGGTCAATCTGTTATAGTATATAATGGACGTGTTATTGGTATTGAAGGTGCCGAGGGTACAGATAATTTAATTTCTCGCTGCGCACCCTTAAGAAAAGCAACAAACGGTGGAGTATTAGTGAAAATGTCGAAATCATCACAAGATATGCGACTTGACGTGCCAGTAATTGGTCCTATGACTGTAAATCTTTTGTCTGATTATAATTTCAATGGTATTGCTATTGAAAAAACAGGGGTTATTATAGCTAATCCAGAAAAAACACAAAGCATCTTGAATGATAGTAAATTATTTCTAACAGCGCTTGAATCTAATTAACTAACCCGGGCTATATATATAGTAAACATGCGCTGAACTATACATATTTTCTAATTTATCTACTATAGTAATTTATATCTCACCTTTTTCGTCTTTAATGGGTTAGCATTTAAAACAAAAAAGGTAAAATCTAAATTCCAAAATATTTTTTAAAAAACATGTATATTCCAACGCATATTTACTATAGCACTGTTTAAAAAATCTAAGAAATAAAATTATCAGCGTAACTTTTTTTAGAAATCTTTGCTTTTTTAGGTTGAATTATTTCATAGGAATAATGTTTCTTTTTAGCAAACTCAATAGCTTTTTCTAATGTTGGGAAAATAATTTTGATTTCATTGGACATATCGTTTGAAGAGGTACGCCCCATCAGAGATTCTCTAGATTTACTAAATGGTTTTTTCACAAATTCTAATAGCCATTGATTGCTACTATCGGCAGATTGCATTGAAGATTTAGTAGGTTGAGAAATTCTAACTTGCATATTAATAATAAATATTGTTTAATCGATCACCACAAAGCCATTATAAAATATATAATTTATACATTATGACGAATAATAAATCTATCGAAAAAATGAGTTTTGAAGAAGCTCTAGCAGAGCTTGAATCAATAGTAAAAAAAATCGACACAGGGCAAGAAAATCTTGCAGATGCTGTTGATAGTTTTGAACGCGGAGTTTTACTCAAAAAACATTGTGAATCTATGCTAAAAAATGCAAAACTAAAAATCGAAAAAATTACTAATATAGATGGTAAGATTTCTAATTCTGAGGTTGAAATTTAGTGTTTCTTTCAAAAATTATAAAATTTAAACTATCTATTTTTATATTTATTGCTTTAACCTCTATAACCACTATCAACATATTAGGGGGATATTTTTTCTTATCTGGACCTTTGGATAAGGAAAAAACAATTATTATAAAATCAGATCTTTCTATTCAGAAAATTAGCGAATTACTCGAACAGGAAAATATTATAAAACATAAAAAATTATTTGAAATAATAAGCCATTTATATTCTTACCGTAGCCCCCTAAAAAGTGGAGAATATAGTTTCACTAGTGGTATAACACCTTATCAAGTTATTAGAAAACTTGTTAATGGCAAATCAATTACACATCGCCTATTCATACCAGAAGGTTATACTGTAAAGGAAATATTAGACAGAATTAATTCAGAAAGAAGATTAGACGGTAAAATTATAGGTAGCAACACTATTCCAGAAGGATATTTAATGCCGTCAACTTATTTTTACAGCTATGGTGATAAACGTGAAAAAATTATTAACCTGATGCGTAATAAAATGTCACGCACATTAGACGAAATAATGTTAAGAATTCCAGAAAATTCGCCATTAAAAACAAGAAAAGAAATATTGATTATGGCTTCTATCATCGAAAAAGAAGCGGGATGTGATGATGAGAGAACAAAAATTGCTGCTGTATTCTTAAATCGTTTAAAGAAAGGTATGAAGTTACAGGCAGATCCAACTACTATATATGCCATTACTAATGGTAAATATAGACTAAAACGCTTGCTTACACGCAAAGATCTTAAAATCAAATCACCTTATAATACATATCATGTATATGGCCTACCTATGGGAGCAATTTCCTGCCCTGGGCGCGCATCTTTGGAAGCTGTTATTTCTCCAGCAAAAACAGATGCGCTATATTTTGTAGCAAATGGTAAAGGTAGTCATATTTTTTCAAAAAGTTTGAAAGAGCATAATCAAAATATACAACGAATAAAAGAAAAATTTCAAAAGTCCAAGTAAATTACTTTAATAACGTGAATTATCATGATACTGGAGAGTTTTCTTTAAAGAAATGGTATAAAGTTTATTTACTATGGCCCAATATTTTTCCTGGAGCTGTTGGCAAGATGTAGACTACATCCCCATTAGATTTATAAAAACTTCTCACTTTTAATTCTTGTTGAGCAGGTTCAAATGTTGCACTATTTTCAAACGAGTTAAATGTATCGTGATTTGCTGGATCTAGGACTTCAGCATGAATAGGGAGTGGTTCTGAATAGCACCTACAACCATAATCCTCTTTAGGGTGATCCATGTCATCGCTATATTTGAATACTCTTCCTTCTAAAGCCGCATGAGCCCCCCTTACCCTATCATCTCCAGCAGTTCTCCATATGTAATAGTCGATT
>JAHDGL010000006.1 GCA_020627625.1 Alphaproteobacteria bacterium
CTTTTTTACATTCAGGTATTATTTTCCATAATTATTAACTCCTGCAATGTATCATCAATGATTTTAGCATTATCTTTGTTGCAGTAAGTCAGCGGTAGTCGAATTTCTTTACTACATAAATTCATTTTTGAAAGGGCATATTTTATGCCGATAGGATTGCTCTCAATGTTAATGGATAAAGCAAATCCTACTAACTTTTGTTGTAACGCTAACGCTTCTGAAAAATTACCAGCTTGCAATAAATTATCAATTTTTTTACATAGTTTAGGTAATAAGTTAGAAATTACGGAAACACAACCAGAGCCGCCATTGGCGCTATATGATAAGATGCGAAGATCATCTCCTGTTAGCATGTTCACATTCGTCAAATGAGGCATAAGTCGCAGAGGTTTCTCTAAATCATTGGTTGCATCTTTTACACCAGTAACATTCTCAAATTTTGCAATTTGTAATAATGTCTCATCAGTGAAGTCACAGGCTGTTCTTACTGGATGTAGATAAACCATTATAGGTAACGTACTAGCTGCGCTAATTGCTTGATAATGCAAGATAAGACCCGATTGCTCTGGTCTGACATAATGTGGTGCTGTGCACATCAAACCATCTACTCCTAATTTACATAATTTTGTAACTTTATCTGTTGCTTCTTTGGTGCTAGATGCGCCTACACCTGCTATAATTGGTACTGTTTTATTAACATATTTTACTGATGCTGCAATTAACTCATAATATTCATCTAAAGATAAATTATTACCTTCGCCAGTAGATCCGCCTATAATAACTCCGTCAACGCCAGCTTCTATTTGTTTATCCAACAGGCCATATAATGCAGAATAATCAATTTTATCACCCAAAAATGGGGTTATTAAAGCTGTTAAAATGCCTTTGAATTGAAATGTCATAATTTTTTCCCAACTGTTTTTGCAAATTCTTGTTGTAATCTAGCAACCATTTTATCATTAGTAAATTCTAAAATTTGTTTGCTTGTATTTTTTTTGTTCGTATTTTGTTTATCGATATTTTGTAGATTTGTATTTTTTTTATTTAAATCTTGTTCTTCAATGTTGATTGAAGATACACCGGTTATTTCGCCGGAAGTTCCTGTTATAAAACACATATCATATTTTGTTATATCTTTTAAAGATAAACGTTGCTGATGCACTTCTAGTCCCATTTCTTCAGCGATCTCAATTACTGCTTGTCTGGTAATACCATTTAAAAAACGATCAGCTATTGGAGTTACTATCTTGTTATCATTACCAAAAAATATATTAGTTGTGCTGCACTCGGCGATATTATCAAATTGATCCAGTAGTAAAGCGTCATCGTAACCAGAATCTTGGGCAAGTTTTTGTGAAATAGATGACATCGCATAATGTGCAGATGATTTAGCCTGAGCAGGAATAGAATTTTCTGCCATTTTGCGCCACGGGCTTATGCATAATTTTAAACCATTATAAAATGGTGGATTGGATTCTTTCGCTAAAATTAATAAATTAGTTTTAAGTTCTGAACTATATATGCCAATTGATTCTGCGCCTCTCCATATTAAAGGCCTGATATACGCATTTTTTAAATTATTTTTTTCTAGAATCGCTTTAGTCGCAAATTGTATTTCCTCCGAAGAATAATCAATTTCTAAATTCATCAACTTAGCTGATTTTAACAGACGTTCCGTGTGTTCTTTTAATTTAAATATTTTACCATTATAAGCTCTTTCTCCTTCGAATACTGCTCCAGAATAATGCAAACTATGAGTTAGCACATGTATATAAGCTTGATCCCAAGATATTATTTTTCCGTTTATCCAAATAAATTCAGATAATTTTTGTGACAAATTCCAATCCATTTTACTTATATATTAGATTTATTATATTTTGTTATTTAATTCACGTTTTTACTATAGTTATTATTATACAAAACCTTACCTAGCTACCTATTATAAACATTATAAACGACAATATACGCAACAAGAACAAACAACCAATGTAAACAAATAACTAGTCAATAATATTAATTATGATTATAATTCAGATAATAACTTTAGAAAAATATCGATGAATCATATTTTAGTAGTAGATGATGATAACAGAATACTGAAGCTTTTGAAGAAGTTTCTTTCTAAAAATGGCTATTTAGTTTCAACCAGTACGTCACCTGAAGAAGCAATCAAGTTATTGAGTAATTTTACTTATGATATACTCATACTTGATGTAATGATGCCAAAAATCACGGGCTTAGAATTTGCTAAAAAAATAAAAGATAGCGGCAGTGTAATGCCAATCGTGATGTTAACAGCTTTGTCTGAACCCGAAGATAGGATTAAGGGGTTAGAGTCTGGTGCTAATGATTACGTAACTAAACCATTTGAACCTCGCGAATTATTACTCCGCATTAATAATCTAATTAATGCACAAAATATCAACAAACAACAAAAACAAATACTGAGATTTGGCAATAATTGTTATAATTTATTAACAAAAGAACTTACCCAAAATAATAAAGATATCAAACTTAGCTCATCAGAAGAGAAGCTGTTAAAAGTTTTATTGTATTCTCGTAATGAAATTATTACAAGAGAACAATTATCTCAAGATTTGGGCGGTTTAAACTTACGCTCTGTTGATGTTCATATAGCTCGATTAAGAAACAAAATAGAAACAGATCCTAAATTTCCTAAATTCTTAAAAACAGTAAGAAATAAAGGGTATGTTATTTATACGTAATTTTATTAAGAATAAAATTTTTCCTAGGTCCCTATCATCAAGATTTATGTTAATAATTATAGTACCAACACTGGTTGGTCAATTATTAGCAGTATATTTATTTTATCAAAGACATTGGTATAATGTATCAAGGCATACTAGTTCTTTTATTGTAAAAGAAATATCTTCACTGATAGAAGAGGGTAAATATCCAACATCTCCTAACCAGAGTATCAGTTATCTTAATTTAGAATATATCTTTATACCTAATGCTAAGACACCGAAAGTTCGCAAAAAACGTGTAAAAGAGTTTGAAATTTTTCAAAAGGCTTTAAAGCATGCAATCGGCCAAAAAGGTGATATAGTTTTTGATGATAATCATAACATACAATTATATTTAAAATTGGATGATGGATTATTAAACATCAAAATACCTAATAAATCACTGCTTAGCCCTACCACTAATATTTTTGTATTATGGATTATTTCATTAACAATTTTATTATTGGCAGTATCTCTAATTTTTTCAAAAAACCAAATTGCATCTATTGTAGAATTAACTAGCGCCGCAGAAAATTATGGACGAGGAAAAAAAGTAAATAATTACAAACCCTCTGGTGCAAGAGAGATTCGTAAAGCCGGTCTTGCTTTTTTAAAAATGAAAGAACGTATCGAAAGACAAATTACCAAACGAACGCAGATGCTTGCAATGATTTCGCATGATCTTAAGACGCCACTAACACGCATGAAATTGCAAGTTGAGTTAATGGATGATTCTGAGGAAAAGGAAGAGTTGCAATATGATATTAAAAGTATGCAGCAAATGATTTCATCTTATTTAGATTTTGCTCGCGGCGAAGGTGGGGAAAGGTTTAAAAATGTTGAAATTAATAATTGGTTTAGTGAATATATAAATAATAAATGGTCTAGCTATGACATTATAATCCGCGCTTCCAAAAAGCCTATTGATATACCTATAAAGCCGCATTCTTTTGAAAGAGCTATAAATAATCTTATTAGTAACTCATTAAAATATGCTACTAAAATCATAATTTCTGTATACTATAAAGAAGATAATGTTATTATTACGGTCGAAGATAATGGATCTGGAATTGAACAAGAAAATAGAAAATCAGTTTTTAAACCATTTTATAGAGCTGATAAATCTAGGTCTCTAGATAATTTTGCAAGCGTTGGGCTTGGTTTGTCAATTACCAAAGAGATTATTAGCGGCCATTATGGTAATATAAGTTTGAATGATAGTAAATTACTAAAAGGATTATTGGTAACAATTCAATTGCCTTTGAAAAAATAAATAATGAAAAAATATAATTTAAACCATCTGGCAATTATTATGGATGGTAATGCTCGTTGGGCAGATGAAAATAATAAAACAAGAGCGCAGGGTCATAAGAAGGGAGCAGAAACTGCAAAGAAATTGCTACCTCATAGTTCTGATCTTGGAATAAAATATCTTACATTATATGCATTTTCATCGGAAAACTGGCAGAGGCCCGATAATGAAGTGTCTATTTTGATCAATTTACTAAGTCATTACGTGAATAATGAAATTCAAAGCCTTAGTGATTATCAAATTAGATTAAAAGTAATAGGAGATTTAAGCAAATTACCACCTATTTTGCAGAAAAAAATTCACGATGCAATAGAGCTAACAAAAGATTATTCTAAAATGACTGTGACAGTCGCTTTTAGTTATGGCAGCAGAAATGAAATCATTAATGCATGCCAAAAAATTATTGATTCTGGTGTAAAAAAAATAACGGAAGCAGAATTTCAGAATTTTTTATACGATCCAGAGATGCCAGATGTAGATTTATTAATCAGACCAAGTGGCACACGCAGAATTAGTAATTTTTTATTATGGCAAATTGCGTATGCAGAATTATATTTTTTAGATAAATTTTGGCCAGATTTTAATGAGAATGATTTAAAAATAGCATTAGATGATTACGCTCAAAGAAAAAGAAGTTTTGGTACAAGGCAAGAGTAAAAAGCAAGAGTAAAAAAGAATAAGAAAAAATTATGGATATTTTAAAAAATAAAACAAATATTATTGCTCGCTCTCTTTCGGGACTGACAATTGTTGCTATTTTTTTAGTAAGTATTTTTGTATTTCGTCCATTATTTTATGGATTATTTTATGTTATTGCAGGATTGATGCTATTTGAATGGTATAGTATGACTAAATCATCAACAAAATCTATTATATTAGGTTTAATTATAATCCCAATATCCGTCGCTTCTTTGTTATTTTTATCTTTTATAGATCAGAATGGTTGGTTGTTGCTAACTTTTTTTGCAATAATTTGGAGTGTGGATATGATGGCTATGTTTGGAGGTAAATTAATTGGCGGGCCTAAATTACTTAAAGATGTAAGCCCTAACAAAACTGCTAGTGGATTAATAATAGGTGTTATGTCTGCTATTATAATCACCACTATAATTTCTTTCTTCGATGATTATTATTTACCTTATAATGCTTTAGATTCAAATATCTCCTTAACTGTTTTTGCAATGGTTATTGGAATAATCGCACAAGCCAGCGATTTATTCGTTTCTTACTTTAAAAGAAAATTTAATATTAAAGATACTGGGGCTATAATACCAGGGCATGGAGGTGTTTTAGATAGATTTGATAGCATTATACTAACAGCACCTCTAATAGTTTTATATTTTTTAATCATCAAATGAATTACATTCAATGATTTATCAAAAAAAAGATTTATTAAAAAAAAGAAGTTTCGAATTTACTAAGAAACACGCTTTTTATAGTGTAATTTTATTAATGCTAGTATATTTTGTTTTTCATTCAATTTATGGCAGACGTGGAATAATAGCTTATTTTAAATTACAATCAGATTTTAAAGAATCTGAAAAAAAATTAGAATTATTAAGAGCCGAAAGATTAGAGTCTGAAAATAGAACTAAATTATTGCGACCAGGCTCATTAGATCGCGATATGTTAGACGAAATGACTCGCAATGTGTTGGGTTTTTCCTCAGAAAAAGAGTCAGTTTACAAATCAACAAAGTTCCAAAAAGAAACAAATAAAACAAAAGAGACAGTAGGGACAAAAAAGTGAGAAATAATAATATAAAAATTTTAGGAGGTTATTATTAAAGTAACGACATATAAGAACGATTTACCAGATAACCTGAACATATTAGGAGATTTGGCTATAGATACAGAGACAATGGGATTAGAATTACACCGTGATAGATTATGTCTTTTGCAAATGAGTGCTGGAGATGGGGATTCGTATTTAGTTCAATTTGATGGTAAAGATTATAGCGCGCCCAATTTGAAAAAATTATTACTTAATGAAAATATAGGAAAAATATTTCACTATGCTCGCTTTGATTTAGCGGTAATTAAAAAATATTTAGATATAGAGCTAACGAATGTATTTTGCACTAAAATAGCTTCAAAGTTAGTGCGTACCTATACGGATCGTCATGGTTTAAAAGATTTGTGTAAAGAGTTACTGGATCTGAACATTTCTAAGCAACAACAATCTTCATATTGGGGAGCAAGTGAGTTAAGCGATGAACAAAAAGAATATGCAGCTAAGGATGTAGTATATTTACACTCTCTGCGCGCTATTTTAATTGAGCGTTTAATTGATTCAGGCAGAAATGAGGTTGCTTACAAATTATTTGAGTTTTTGCCAACTCGTGCCAATCTTGATTTAATGGGCTGGAACAATATAGATATATTCTCACATAGTAGCTAATATCATTATGAATTATAAAACACCTAACTATAAACTGCTTAATTATGAACCATTTAAATATTGCAAACAATGTAATTAAAAGTCAATCAAAGGCTTTGGAAACCTTATCTAGCAATATTCCGTCTGATTTTAATAAGTTGGTAAATTGCATTTTAGAACTAAAAGGAAGAGTGATTTTAGTTGGAATGGGTAAAAGTGGTTATATTGCTAAAAAAATTGCAGCTAGTTTGGCTTCTACTGGTACTCCAGCTTTTTTCATACACCCAGGTGAAGCTAGTCACGGAGATATGGGAATGATTACAGAAACTGACCTGGTGATTATGATTTCCAACTCAGGAGAAACCCAAGAATTATTTGATACTATTAATTATTGCAAAAGATATAATATAGTTATTGCTGCAATAACTATGAAGAAAGCCTCTACCTTGGCTAATAACAGTGATTTTTTACTGCTACTTCCGGAGCAAAAAGAATCAAGTGCGATATCAGCTCCTACAACCTCTGCATTAATGACTTTATCTTTGGGTGATGCGTTAGTTACTGCTTTGCATGAAGCTAGGGGGTTTACTGAAGAAGATTTTAAACTGTTTCACCCTGGCGGTAAAATTGGAGCAAATTTACTAAAAGTTGGTGATATAATGTGTAGCGGAGGTAAGTTACCTATAATCCATAAGGAAGACGCTTTTACTGATGTTATAGTGAAAATGACAGAGAAATGTTTAGGATGTGCGGTAATCTTGGACAAAGATGATAATCTTATTGGTATAGTCACGGATGGTGATTTAAGAAGGCATATAGAAGATGATCTAACCAATTTAAAAGCGAGACATGTGATGACTAGAGATCCGCAAACTATAAATAGTCAGACCCTTGCAACAGAGGCTTTATTTATTATGAATAATAAATCTATTACAGCTCTGCCTGTTGTGGATAATCAAAAGTTAGTGGGTATAGTGCATATTCATGATATATTAAAAGCTGGAGTAGGATAAGGTGAATCATTTAAATAAAACTCAAGAAAAAGTTAGGGTATTCAAATATATTTTTTTAAGTTTAAGTTGCTGTATTTTAGTCGCTATTATTGTGACTTTATATTTTAATAATACTACTCTTCAAGAAGATTTAGCAGACAGATCTAGCAAAAGCGTACAACCAAATCTTTCGAAAGATTATAACTTAACAATTAATCGATCGACTTTTAAAGGAGTTAGCAAGGATCTAGTTCCTTATATAATATCTGCTGATACAGTAAGTAAAGATTTAGAAGATAATTACACACTTAATATGATCGCTGGAGAATATTTAATAGAGAATGGCAATCTAACTATTGCAGCAAATAGTGGCACTATGGACAAAGACACTAAAGTTATAACATTAGAAGATAACGTTCGAGTTACTTTAAATAATTTAATTTTCAATAGTCAAAAAATTAAATTAAACCTAAAAAATCAGGAAGCCTATAGCGATGATAATGTAGAGGTGCATTTTAATAAATCTAGTATTAAAGCTAATAGTTTTAAAACAAAAGATGCAAATAATATTATTGAATTTAATGGAAATGTAGAATCTGAATTTATAGTAAAAACTAAGTAAACAAATAGCTAATTAGATAAAACCATGTTTCTCAAGTCTAAAATTATTTTTCTATTCTTTTACTGCTGTACATTAATTAATAACGTTGGAGCAGTTTCATTAGAAAAATTAAATATAAAATCTGATAGTTTGACTATTGAGAAAAAAAAATCAACAGCTACTTTTACCGGATCAGTAAAAGTGATTATCGGTGATTTCAAACTAATAACTTCGAAATTAACCATTGCTTATAGTGATATAAATTCAAATAATCACAAAGAAATCAAAAATATAATAGTGCCTCATAAACTAAAAGCCATAAAAAGCAATACAAATGAGATTATAACGGCAGATAAGGCAATTTTTGATAACTTAACGAAAGAACTAATTCTTGAGGGAAATGTTTATTTACAAAAAGAAGATAATATATTAGTAACTAATAAATTAATATATTCTAGTTCGTTAGAAAAAATAAACTACAAACTGTAATGCAAAATAAATTATTTATTCGTAATATATCAAAATCATATAATTCCAAACCTATCCTAAAAGGAATCAATTGCCAGTTAGAGCAAGGTGAGGCTGTGGGTTTATTTGGCCCTAATGGCGCTGGAAAAACTACTTTATTTAGTATTATTATTGGTCTCATAAAAACAGATCTTGGGCAATTATTATTAAACGAACAGGATATCACTAATCTTCCGATATATCTAAGAGCACGTCTTGGAGTTGGTTATTTGCCACAAGAACCATCGATTTTTCGTGGCCTAAATGTAAAAGACAACATTAAAGCTGTTCTAGAAATTATTTACAAAGGTAAAGAAAAAATAGATAACAAAGCAGAAGAGCTATTAGATGAATTTTCTATCTCTCATTTAAAAAACAAAATGGCAACTACTTTATCTGGCGGAGAGCGTAGGAGGTTAGAAATAGCTAGAGCATTAGCAGTAAACCCAGATTTTATATTACTTGATGAGCCTCTTGCTGGCATTGATCCGATTGCTATTAAAGATATAAAGGAATTAGTATCTCATTTAAAAGAACGTAATATTGGTGTTTTGATTACCGATCACAATGTCCGCGATACTCTTGATATTGTTGATAGAGCTTACATCATCTATGATGGTAGAGTATTAATGGAAGGTAGGCCTTCAGAAATCATAGGAAGTTCTGAAGTGCGCGAAGTATATTTAGGTCAAACTTTCAACAACTCAGAAAAATAAAAGTATAGCGCGATAAATTAAATAATCCAACTGTTTTTACTATAGTTTGGGTAAGTTAACAGGTTAATGTTATAAACGTGAATTTGGGATAAGCAATGTTGAATAAGTCTAATAAAAATATTGTAATTGCGATTATTTCTTTGATTTTTAGTATGATTTTACTTACTTTAGCATCTGTCCCTATTTACAATCTATTTTGTAAAGCAACTGGCTATGGTGGCACTACGCAAAGAGCTAATCCTTATATTAAAATAGCAAAAGGTAGGCGCAGAATAAAAGTTGAGTTCGATTCAAATGTAGATAAAAACTTACCTTGGAGATTCGTACCTAAGCATCGCAGTACAGATGTAATCACAGGTGAGAATACTTTAATATTTTATGAATCTGAGAATTTGAGTGATCATGATATTGTAGGAACTTCTGTGTATAATGTAACCCCGCAGAAGGCTGGGAAATATTTTGTAAAAATTCATTGTTTTTGCTTTGAAGAACAATTGCTTAAAGCAAGGCAAAAAGTTTTAATGCCAGTTTCGTTCTTTATAGATACTGCTATAGAGGATGATCCAGAAATGCAAGATATTGACAGAATCACATTGTCTTATAGTTTTTTTAAAGTAAGAAATGTTATAAAAAATTAAAAAATATACCGACTTCGGTTTAGTTTATAGTAAATAAAGAAGATGTTCCGCTTGATCCCGGAATGTACCGATATTTATCTTTTTTCATGAATTTGCTTTGTGTTCTCTAGCAAATTCCGAAAATTTACTATGCATCGATCAATTCTTGAAATTATTTGAGAGTTCAATTTCTTATCATCTTCGAGTGAATTATTTGTATCTTTTGTAGAGTAAGTTAATTTTATATAATCAATATTGCTTTGAGTATAATATCTTCTGCCGCGTATTTGTATAACTTTGACATTAGGATCTGATTTTTCAATATATCGTAATCTGTGCGCCGGTATGCCAATTATCTTTGTAACATCCGACATAGAAAAATATTTTCTAATCAACATCAGTTTTGTTTATTTGTTTTTTAAAAGTTTCTGCTGGAGTAAAACTCAAAACATTTCTTGCTTTGATGGGGACCGAATCTCCAGTTTTTACATTAAATCCTGGCCTACTATTTTTATGGTTAACTTTCCAGGTGCCAAAATTTTGTAATGTAGTTTTTTTTGTATCTTTTGTAATTTGCAATAATTCAGAAAATACTGTTGTAACGATTTCTTCGCAAATTAAAGATGATAGGCCAAATTGTTTTTTAAGTTGGTTGGCTATTTTTTCTTTGGTAATGGTTACTGGTTTTTGATTCATATTCATTGTTCTAAGATTTAATTACTTGTTACTATATTTACTGTAAATTAACAATCAAAAATAGTCTAGAATAAAAAAGTAACTCGTGAATTCATTACCTTAAATTTAAATTGCAGAATTATTAGTAAAATCAATTGAATATATCATACAAAACTACCATTTTACAATCATTGATCCCCAAGTTGCTCCAGCTCCAAAGGCGGTAAATACTAATATATCATTAGTTTTAATATTTTTAGTATTTTTAAGTTCAGTCAATGCTAAAGGAATAGATGCTGCAGAGCAATTAGCATGATTTTTAATAGTAGTTACTATTTTATCATTAGATAGATTTAATTTGGCACTAATATTGTCGATGATTCTAAGGTTAGCTTGATGTGGGATAAAATAATCAATATCAGGTATATTTATATTATGGGTATGTAATAAGTTTTTAACTGATTCGGTCATTTTTTCGATTGCTTGCTTGAATACATCTGAACCTTTCATTTGTACTGTACCACTTTTATTATTCATGCTCACACCACCATTAGTATGCAGTATGTCATACATAGAACCGTCTGAAAAAATCGCACTATCAATAATCCCGGAACCTGAAGTATCTTGTTGTAATATTACTGCGCCAGCCCCGTCGCCAAATAAAACACAAGTTGATCTATCTTTCCAGTCGAGTAAAGAAGACATTTTTTCTGCGCAGACTAATAAAATAGTTTTGTATTTGCCAGATTTTATCATGCAATCAGATACTTGCATGCCGTACACAAAACCAGAGCAAATTGCCTGTAGGTCAAATGATGGAATGCTGCCAAGCTTTAAGTATCCTTGCAACTTATTTGCAACGCTAGGAAAGCTATTATCTGGAGTGTTGGTACAAACTATTATTAAATCAATATCAGTTGGATTAATTTTAGCATCTTCTATGGCAGCTATTGCCGCTTTATGCGCCATGTGCGAGCTATATTCATCCTCACCTGCAATATGTCTTTGGGTAATACCAGTCCTAGAGAGAATCCACTCATCGCTGGTATCAATAAATTTCTCCAAATCGCAATTAGTAACAATTTTGTTAGGTAGATAGCCTCCGCATCCAATTATTTTTGAGGCCATTTTATGTTTACTCTTCCGATTCTTTGTTTGGTTTTTCTGTAACAATTTGTTTTTTGTTGTAAGAGCCACTGCTTGCATCTATGTGGTGTGGTAGTCTATATTCACCACTATCTTTATCAATAACAACATTAATTTTACTTAAGGCATCATGAGATCTTCTCATGTTACGTTTAGATTTCGAGGTTTTTTTCTTTGGAACTGCCATTAAATTTCTCCTTTAATAAATTTATTTATACAAGATTTTAAAAAAAATACTGTAAAACTGATCGGTATTATATTATATTTCATTTACGAAAGCCACAGTATTTTTTAACCTAAATGATTTTTTATTATGAAATTAAGAACATATTTACCTATAATCCTTACAATATTCACTCTTCTAGGCTTGTCTGGATGCCAGTCTCTAGAAACAAGAGGGCAGTTTGTAAGTGATGAATCAATAGCAGAAATTAATAAAGAAAGATTCAATAAACAAGAAGTTGTTGCTATGATTGGATTGCCAACTTATATTCCAGATTATAATAAAAATACATGGTACTATATGCATAGATCTGTGATTAGGCGTGCATGGTTTAACCAAAATGTTCAAGACCAACGTATTATAAAAATTGTATTTGCAGAAAATAAAGCGCAAAAAGCAGAGTTGTTAACTAATACGCACAATGAAAATATCGTTGCTCATGGTGATTATACAAAAACTTTGGGAACAGAAAAAACTGCTATTCAGAGTTTTGTTAAAAATCTAGCTAGATTTAATAAAAATAACTAAATAAATATGGGTAAAGGCAAAAAAGATAGGTTTAGCTGAACAAATTAAACAAATATAATTAAATAAAAATTCTAAACCTAGATTTAAAACAACAAAAAAGTTTAATAATTATAATAAATATAAGTAAATCAGATAAAAAGTTGAATAATGGTCACAGATAAAGAGTTAAAAAAATTACAAAAATTAGCTAAGTTGAATTTTACAAAGGAAGAGACTAGTAATTTTTTATCTAAACTTAGTAATGTTATCGATATGATTGATAATTTACAAGAGATAGATTGTTCGGATATAGAACCTCTTCGGTCTGTTTGTAATATGGAATTAAGAATGAAAGCAGATGAGGTTAATGTATCTGACCACTCAGATGATTTATTTCAAAATGTTCCAAAACAAGGAGCAGAATTTGCTAAAGAAGTTAAGTGTTTTGTTGTACCTAAGGTGATTGAATAGCCTAAGGTAATTGAATAAAAGGTGATAGAATAATATGAAAGAACTAGTAAAACTATCTATAATAGATGCAATTAATGGGTTAAAAAATAAAGATTTTACTTGTGTAGATCTGATAGATTCTCATATTCAGCAAGTAGAGAAAGTAGAAAAATTAAATAGCTATATTACAACAACATTTGATTTAGCTAGATCATTAGCTCGGCAATCTGATTTAAATTATCAACAAAATAAAGCTCGTAAATTAGAAGGTATTCCAGTTGGTGTAAAAGATTTATTTTGTACAGATGGAATCAAAACTACAGCTGGTTCAAAAATGCTTGCTAATTTTGTACCAACATATGAGTCAACCATTAGTAAAAATATTGCTCAATCTGGAACTATTATGCTAGGTAAGACAAATATGGACGAGTTTGCAATGGGCTCTTCCAATATGACTAGCTATTTTGGTAATGTTATTAACCCCTGGAAAGCTAATAATTCTGATGAGGAGTTGGTTCCGGGCGGCTCTTCTGGCGGCTCTGCTGCTGCAGTGAGTAGTTTCGCTGCAATGGCTACGCTTGGTAGTGATACTGGTGGTTCGATTCGTCAACCCGCTGCTTTTACGGGCACTTTTGGTATTAAGCCGACTTATGGCAGATGTTCTCGTTGGGGAATGGTAGCTTTTGCCAGCTCTTTAGATCAGGCGGGTGTTTTTACTAGATCAGTTGCAGATTCTGCTCTAATGCTAGAGGCTATGATGGGCTTTGATGAGAAGGATTCAACATCTATTGATGAATCTGTTCCAGAGTTGCTATCATCTTGTAGTAAATCAGTTCAAGGTATGAAAGTTGGAGTCCCAAGAGATCTGATGGAGCTAGAAGGGGTCAGTAACGAGATCATAACAATGTGGCAGAATTCCATAGAAATGATGAAGGAGCAAGGTGCTGAAATTGTTGATATTAAATTGCCACATGCAAAATATGCATTACCAGTTTATTATGTGATTGCACCAGCTGAGGCTTCATCTAATTTATCTAGATATGATGGCGTACGTTATGGTTATAGAACAGAAAAGACTGGGCTTGATCTAGAAGAAATGTATATCAATACTAGAAGTGAAGGTTTTGGCGAAGAGGTGAAACGCCGTATTATGATTGGAACTTACGTATTGTCATCTAGCCACATAGATGCTTATTATTTAAAGGCGCAAAAAGTACGCAGATTGATCGCTAATGACTTCAAAGAGGCCTACAAAAAAGTAAATATTATTTTACTGCCATCTACACCAACGGCAGCATTTGGTTTAAATAGCGTTCAGGATGATCCGATTTCTATGTATTTAAACGATATATTTACAATTCCAGCAAGCCTTGCGGGTCTTCCTTGTAGCTCTGTGCCAGCTGCTTTGTCTTCTGATGGTCTACCTTTAGGAATGCAAATAGTGGCACCTGCGTTAGATGAATATAATTTATTGCGCGCATCGGCTGCTATTGAACGCTGCGTATCTGATATTGATTTTACACCGAGGGGGTTCTAATGACATATATTACAGGAAATACTGGTAAGTGGGAATATGTAATCGGCCTTGAGGTGCATGCACAAATATCGTCTAAAGCGAAATTATTTTCAGGGTCTGCTACTGAATTTGGAGCAAAACCAAATAGTCAAGTATCGTTAGTAGATGCGGCTATGCCGGGTATGCTGCCAGTACTTAACAAATATTGTGTAGAGCAGGCAATTAAAACTGGCCTTGGGATTAATGCAGAAATTAACAAACTTTCTGTTTTTGATAGAAAAAACTATTTTTATGCAGATTTGCCTCAAGGCTATCAAATTTCGCAATTTTATTTGCCTATCGTACAAAACGGGCATTTGAATATAAAATCTGAAGACGGTTCTGCAAAGAAGGTGAGAATTAACAGAATTCACCTAGAGCAAGACGCAGGAAAGTCGATTCATGATCAGCATCCAGAATATAGTTTGATTGATTTAAATCGTTCTGGTGTTGCGTTAATGGAGATAGTAACCGAACCTGATATTAGTTCACCGCATGAAGCGGCTGAATATATTAAAAAACTTAGAACATTACTGCGCTATGTTGGCTCTTGTGATGGTAATATGGATCAAGGTTCAATGCGCTGTGATGCTAATGTCTCTGTTAGAAAAATAGGTGACCCGCTTGGTATTAGATGCGAGATTAAAAACCTAAATTCTGTTAAGAACATCATTAAGGCTATAGAGTATGAGGCTATGCGCCAGGTTGAGCTTCTTGAAAGCGGTGGGCAGATAGATCAAGAAACTAGATTATTTGATGTAAATACTGGAGTAACAAAAACTATGCGTTCAAAAGAGGATGCAAGTGATTATCGTTATTTCCCTGATCCTGATTTGTTACCGGTAAGAGTTGATGACGAGCTAATAGAAAGGCTAAAAGCTGATTTGCCAGAATTACCAGAAGATAAAATTAACAGATATGTATCAGATCTTGGTTTAAGCCAGTATGATGCAGAAGTGATTGTTGCAGATGAATATACGGCAAAATATTTTGAAGAAGCAAGTAGCGGCGTTAACCCGAAAAATGTAGCTAATTGGATTTCTAGTGAATTATTCGGCAGGTTAAATAAATATTCGATGAATTTGAGCGAGTGTAAAATTACTCCTAAAATGATTAATGATTTAGTTATTTTGATAGAGAAGGGAACTATTTCTGGAAAAATGGCTAAAACAGTATTTGAGGAGATGTTTACAAGCGGTGACTCTCCGGAAAAAATTGTAAAAGATAAAAATTTAGTACAATTATCTGATAGGGGGTCTATAGAGCCAATTATTGATGAGGTAATAGCTGCAAATCCTGATTCAGTTCAATCTTATAAAGACGGGAAAACAAAATTACTTGGATTCTTTGTTGGTCAGGTGATGAAAAAAACAGGTGGTAATGCTAATCCTGCTATAGTAAACGAAATATTGAAAGAAAAATTGTAAATAACCGCAAGCAGAATCAAAAAATATAGAGAAAAATTATGGAAAAAGTTAATAAATCATTGATATTTATTATTGTAACATTAATTGCTGCAATTGTTTGTGTAATTTTATCAAGCAATAATGTAATGAAGTCCAGTAATGATACGATAGTTACCACAACAGCATCTATGAATGCATCTATGAATGCTTCTATAGCGTCTATAATGGATAGTCAGCACAATAAAAACCTTGAGGTTGCACCGCATCCATATAATCAGTGCATAAAATTACTGATTGATCAAACAAACAAAGAGAATAAAGAGGCTGATTTTGACAAAATAAAATCAGTTTGCTTTGAACTTGCGCCCAAAGATTTAACAAAGAAAAATAACTAATAAAATAAAAATAGGAAAAAATAGTGACTATTAAAATTCACAAAGAGGCTGATTTTGCTAAAATGCGGGTAGCTGGTAAGCTAGCAGCAGAAACTTTGGATTTTATTACTGAATATGTGAATCCTGGAATAACTACAGATCATTTAAATACTCTTTGTCATAATTTTATTACGGAAAAAGGGGCAATTCCTGCTCCGTTAAATTATAAAGGTTTCCCTAAATCTATTTGCACATCAATTAATCATGTAGTATGTCATGGTATTCCATCAGAAAAAAAGCTAAAAAATGGAGATATTATTAATATTGATGTTACAGTCATAGTTGATGGTTGGCATGGTGATACTAGCCGTATGTTTTATGTTGGCGAGGTTGCAGTAAAGCCTAAACGCTTAATACAGGTAACTTATGATGCAATGATGCTTGGTATTGAGAAAGTAAAGCCTGGTGCATATGTTGGTGATATTGGGCATGCTATACAAACTTATGCAGAAAAATATAAATATTCTGTAGTGCGTGATTATACTGGCCATGGAATTGGCAGAGTTTTTCATGACGAACCGACTATATTACATTATGGCAAACCAGGAACTGGACCTGTTTTAAAAGAAGGTATGTTTTTTACTGTAGAGCCTATGATTAACGCTGGAAAATACGGCACTATATTAAGCAAATTTGATAATTGGACGGTAACTACTCGTGATAAATCATTATCCGCACAATTCGAGCATACTATTGGTGTAACTAAAAATGGTGCCGAGATATTTACTCTTTCACCAAAGAAATTTTTGTATCCGCCATATGACAGAGCAAAATAATGATCAGCCACATTATATTGGTCATCGAAAAAGACTTAAAGAGAAGTTCTTAACAACAGACCCTTCTGGTTTTAGCGATTATGAATTACTTGAATTATTATTATTTCAAGCCGTTCCACGAAGAGATGTTAAACCTCTTGCAAAGAAAATGTTACAAGAATTCGTTAGTTTTAATCAGTTGATTAATGCTGAGCGTGATAAAATTCTTGATATTGAAGATGCAAATGAATCATCTTTCTTGCAATTAAGAATCTTAAAAGAATTAATCAATAGAATTTTTTATGATAGAGTCAGAAATACTAATGTAATTAGCTCGTGGTCTGCATTGCTAAATTACTTGAAATTTAATATGAGTTGCCTGAAACTTGAGCAGTTTAGAGTTTTGTTCTTAAACAAACAAAATAAGTTAATAGCTGATGAAGTAATGGCAGAAGGAACTATAGATCAAACACCAGTTTATCCAAGGGAGATTGTAAAAAGATCTTTATTTCATGAATCTGGGGCGATTATTTTAGTACATAATCATCCAAGTGGTAATAGCGAACCATCTAATTCTGATATTGACTTAACAACACATATAGTCAATGCTTGTAATACAATTAATGTTACAGTACATGATCATGTAATTATTGCTGGTGGTAGTTACTATAGCTTTAAATCAAATATGTTATTATGAATTATATAATTAATTTGGGAATTCTTGCTTGTGTAGTTATGATTTGTTCTTTTATTTTAACTCGTGCGCTTGTAACTATCATGCCAAAATTTGGTATTGTGGATGTACCAAATTACAGAAGGGCTCATTCCGAGATTACTCCGCGTGGTGGTGGTTTAGCATTTGTAATAATTTTTTCTATATCATTGCCGCTTTTTGAATATATAATTTTTGGAAATGTAATAAATGCATTTAATATATTACAAATTTTTATACCTATTAGTATCATTTCTTTTTTAGATGATATTTCCCATATTCATGTAGGGCCTCGTCTTTTAGTGCATATGATATGTTCAATTCTAGCAATTAAGTGGTTAGTACATCCAAATACGATTTTACATTGCGAGATATGTACTAATTTAGACTTAATTATTGGTGGCCTAGCATTGCTTGCATTTTTAAATGTATATAATTTTTTAGATGGAATTGATGGTATTACAGTAAGTGAATCAATACATTTATCATGTACAATTTTATTATTATGTGCCTTGCGATATAATATTATTCCCAACGCAGATATGATTATTATGATTGCTACTATTATTCTTGGATGGTCTTTTGGGTTTATTTATTTTAATTGGCAGCCAGCAAAAATATTTCTTGGTGATATAGGTAGTATTAGTATAGGTTTTTTGCTTGGTATTTGTTTGTTAATTATTGCCACAGCTAGCGTAAAACTTTTTCTAGCTTGTGCTATTGCTGCGCTTTATTATATTGCAGATGGTGGTATTACTATTTTAATTCGTTTAGTAAAAGGTGAAAAAATATGGCAACTGCATTTACAGCATTTTTTTCAAAAAGCAGTCCGCAGGGGTAAGTCTCACAAAGAAGTGGTGTTACAAATTGCAAAATGTAATATATTATTAATGTTATTTTCAGTCCATTCTTTATATTATCCAGTATTATCTATAATATGTTCTATGGTCGTTGTAATAGTGACATTGATTAGGTTAATAATGAGATAACATGAAGCCACTCAGCGCAGAAGTAAACAAACTTGTTCATAAGATTTTCAGAAAAAAACATCCGGTTTTAGCTGAAATCATAGTTAATTGGCCCAGAATAGTTGGGGTAAAGTTTCGTGATAAAATTCTGCCTTTTAAAATTGTTACTTTAAAACAAAATGGAAAGAAAAATAACATTCTTTATATCAGTGCAGAAAACTCTAGTATTTCAATGGAAGTATCTTATCAACAAGAACTAATCATTGAAAGAATAGCAATATATTTAGGTTATAAGGCTATTCATAAAATAAAAATGTTGGTTAGGGGGTAGAATAATATGATAGATATAGAATTCTTGCAAAAAGTAGAAAAGATTATTTATAAAATAGCAGAAACTATTGAAGATGCTGACCCTAATGGGGAGATTGATATAGATTTAAATGATGGAATTTTAACTTTAATAACAAATCATGGTACGTTTATTATAAATAAACAAAGCGTGGCAAAAGAAATTTGGTTGTCTTCTCCAATTAGTGGTCCATATCATTTTGCTTTTAAAGATGAAATGTGGTTATCTAGAGATAATGTTGAATTATTTGATATTCTGACAAAGGAGTTGCAAATTAAAATCAGTCAATAACCTCAATAAATTTAATATGGTAAGTAAAAATATACAATATTTAACAAGTTACATAATTCAATATAAAAAGAACCTGGCTCTAGTATTGGTTTCTTTATTTGTTGTTGCAATGTCTGTTTTGTCTATTGGTTTAGTGTTTCGCAATCTAATAGATCACGGGGTTAGCGCGGATCAAATGAGAGAAGTAAATAATTCAGTATATTTAATTAGCTTTTTGATAATTATTTTTTCTATTGGTAGTTTTTTTCGTTCTTATTCGATTAATGTAATAGCACTTAAGGTAGTTTCTAAATTAAAATCCGACGTTTTTAGCAATTTGCTTCAAAGTGATCTCGTAAGATTTGAAGATTTAAAGGTCGGGGATATTATTTCCAGGCTTGGTTCTGATATAGAAATGATTAGCAATCTAATAATCAATTTTCTCTCATTCTTTATTCGTAATATGATTATGCTTTTAGGAGCGATGATTTTAATGTTTATTCAGAGTCCTAAGTTATCATTGCTTGTATTAATAATCATACCTTTATTACTAATACCACTTTTGAAGTTAAGCAAATATGTGCGTATGTTATCTCGGAAAGTTCTAGAACAACAAGGTATGCTTGCTGCAAACATGGAAGAGGTGTTTACTGGAGTTCGTACTTTATATGCTTACAATAAGCAGGATCTGGAATGTAAGCAATTTAATCAAAAGATACAAGAATATATTAATCAAGCAAGTAATAGGTTACGTTTTAGGTCGTTATTTTTTGCACTAGCTATAGCTATTGTTGCGGGTTCGATTACTATAGTAATATGGATAGGTAGTATTGATATTTTACAAGGAGCAATGAGCTCTGGGCAAATGGTATCTTTTATATATTATGCGATGATGGTTGGCATAAGCGCTGGTGGGATTGCCGAACTTTTTAGTGAATTACAAGGTCCTATGACGGCATTAGATCGAGTGATTGAATTAAAAAATATTGATAATGAGGTTGCTTCTCAAGATTTATCAGAACCAATTCCTAATGATTATACGATTAAATTTGATAAGGTAAGTTTTGTTTATCCCTCCAGGCCAGATATTTCAGTATTAAAAAATATATCATTCACAATACGACAAGGTAAATTTACAGGAATAGTTGGTAAGTCTGGTTCTGGTAAAAGTACTTTAATGCAGTTATTGCTTAAATTTTATGAATATCAATCTGGTGAGATTAGTTTTGGTTCGCATAATATTAGATTATTAAAAGATAAAGATATTCGTAGCAAAATTTCTTATGTAGAGCAATATCCAACTATTTTCTCCGGGACTATTAAATCCAATATAGAATTTTCCAATCAAAATGCTTCTGAAGGGGAAGTTGTAAAAGTAGCTAAAATTTGTGGTATTTTAGAGTTTGCTCAAGATCTTAAACTGGGTTTAGATACAGAAATTGGTGAAAAAGGAGTAAGAATTTCTGGTGGTCAAAAACAGAGGATAGCAATAGCACGAGCTTTGCTTTATAAGCCAGAAATATTATTACTAGACGAGGCAACTAGCGCCCTTGATAATGATAGTGAGAAGAGAATTCTACAAAACATAAAATTATATATGCAAGGTAAAACTATTATTTCAATTGCGCATAGGATTACATCTATCGAAAATGCTGATGAGATTTTAGTAATAGATGGAGGCGAGGTGGTAAGTTCTGGTTCCCATTCACAATTGATTAGTAATTCTAAGATTTATAATGCTTTGTATAAAGAGCAAGAAGTATAGATTCTATATAGTTTAACGCATATTTATTATAAAATAATGCAAGCTACGGGAAAGAAATCTAGGAGATTTTTTTATAAAACTTTCCAATTTTAATTTATGTTGATATTCAATATCAATTGAAATGCAAATCTCTAATTTGAAATGGGAGATGGTATAACCTCGCCTATACATATAGGAATAAATCAACTAAAATTACTATAAATGTTTGTGTTCTTAGTAAAATTAATTATTATCAATTAAACTAATTTATCTAAAGTCATAGGTATAAGTTAAAGTTTAGTTGAATCTATCTTAATGTACAAATAATGCAATTTAAATTTAACATTTCTAAAACTCATAAAAAATCAAGAACAGGTGTAATTAATACAGCACATGGTCAAATAAAAACACCAGCTTTTATGCCTGTTGGGACTAGAGCTACCGTAAAAGGAATGTTTCCAGAATCAGTAAAACAAACAAATAGCGACATTATATTGGGTAATACGTATCATTTAATGTTAAAACCTGGAGAAGACCGAATCAAGAAATTAGGAGGGCTTAGAAAATTTATGAATTGGAGCGGGCCGATTTTAACTGACTCCGGTGGTTTTCAAGTAATGTCTCTTTCTAAACTACGTAAAATTTCAGAAAAAGGAGTGGAATTTAGATCTCATATTGATGGTAGTAAACATATGGTAACACCAGAATATTCTACCAAAATACAGAATAAATTAGATAGTACAATTACCATGGCCTTTGATGAATGTACACCATATCCTGCAACTTTTGAGGAGGCAAGATCATCAATGGAGCTAACCACCAGATGGGCAGAAAGATCGCGCAATAGTTTTGAACCTAGAGAGGGTTACGCACAATTTGGTATAATTCAGGGAGGTGTTTACGAAGAATTAAGAGCACAATCAACAAAAGATTTAACCTCGATAGGTTTTGAAGGTTATGCTATTGGTGGTTTAGCTGTTGGCGAAGGGCAAGAAGAGATGTTTAAAGTTCTAAATTACATGCCAGATTTATTACCATCAGATAAGCCAAGATATTTAATGGGAGTTGGTAAACCAAGCGATATTATTGGGGCAGTAGAACGAGGTGTGGATATGTTTGATTGTGTAATTCCAACACGTTCTGGAAGAAATGGACAGGCCTTTATCAAAAAAGGAACTATTAACATTCGTAATAGTAAATTTGCTGATGACCCTGATCCGCTAGAAGCAGATTGTTCCTGTCCTGCATGTATGAATTATTCAAAAGCTTATTTGCATCATACGGTAAAAACAGGAGAAATGATAGGGGCGATGCTACTAACATGGCATAACATACAATATTACCAAGATTTAATGCAACGAATTAGAGATTATATCGATTCAGGTATCGATTTTGATTTTACTAGATAACCCAAGTTCGGGGTTATTGGAAGTAACAAGAAAGATGTTGCAAAAAGCAACCATAAATGTTTCTATCGAGCATATGTTAAACTAAACATGTATGTATATATGCTCGACAGGATAAATGATATTTTCGTAGATATTCATGTTTTAGACGCGCTCCAATAATTTTATTTCTCCTTGAAGCCTTTAAACATTGCATCCATGACTGGCGATAAAAGATATTGTAACAAAGTTCTAGTACCAGTAATAATTTGTACTTCTGCTTGCATACCAGGCTGTAGTTTTAGATTACGCGGCGTTGCAAGCTTCTCAAACTCATCCATATCTAGTTCAATACGAGCTAAGTAATATCCACTCATTAATCTTGGATCAGCAACTTGACCGTGAGGCATTATTATATCCGGCGATAATGATTTTACCGTACCACTAAATAACGGTGTAGTTCTTGATTTAAAGGCGCTAAATCTGATTTTCGAGTTTAGACCAACTACAATAGAATCAATGTTTTTAGGAGGTATTTTTGCCTCGATTATTAATTTATCATCACTAGGTGAAATTTCCATAATAGATTGACTTGGTGGAATAGAACTACCAATTGTATGAAAATTTAAATTATTAATCACACCATCCACAGGTGATTTTATCACTACTCTTTTTAAGGAATCTTCATAAGCAAAAAATCTTTCTCTGCTCTCTGCAAGACGTATCTGCGTATCTCTTAACTCTGTCAAAGTATTCGTAGAGTTTTTACTATCTAGGTTAATTAAGTCAATTTCTGTTTTTATAATACCTTGTTCGTTTTTAGATATCTCAGTATCAATCATCGCAAGTTCACTAACTGCATTAGCCTCCTTTGCTTCTAATTCTAGCCTAGAGGCTTTATGGGCATAGCCTTTTGATTCAAGTTGGCGATTAGCTTTAAGACGATCACGAACTACTTCTAAAGTTTTATTTGTTGCAACCTTTTTAAATTCATAACCTTCTATTTGCTTTTTTGATTGCTCTATTTGTTGTTTTAAAGAATCTTTTTCTGCTATATGCAGTTTCTTCTTTGAATGAAATAAATTATTTTGTGTTTCAATGATTTTAGATACTTCCGGTAATGATTGATTATTCATTAAAAAATCAGGGTAATTTACTTCCTCATCCTTATTAATTTCTGCAAGTAGACGACTCTCTGATGCTAAATATGATCTATATTGATTGAGATAATTTTCATATTCCGATTTGATACGTCTATCGTCAAATGCTAGTAGGCTATCACCTTTTTTTACTTTATCTCCAAGCTTAACATAGATTTTTCTAACAATACCACCTTCAGGATGGTTGATATTCTTTTTGTTAGTATTACTTATAACAGTCCCAATTGCCACCGCAGCACTATCTAGTGGCGCAGTAGCTGACCATGTAATCCCAACAAAAACGAAAAAAACAAGTATGAATACTCCAAATTTTATTGGAGCACGTGCGCTTTTAATAACGTCATTGGTTTTATCGCTATCTTTTTTTATAATAAAATCAATAAATTGATCGATAAACTTAACCCCTTTTTGCATATTTTGTAATATTGCGATAAATATTCCTCTAGGAGTTAATTTTCCTGTTTTTCCTTTTCCCTGCAAAGCAAGACTATTTTGTTGTTGCATCATCATTTGCTGCAATTTTTGTAATTGCTGCAACTTTTCTGGTGAAATTTTTTTCTTTTTATCTGAATCTGACATAATCAATATTTATCAATATTTATTTTTCTATTTTCTAATCCTTAATATGAATCATACCATTTTTTAGCATTTTGATTCTGCCCTGCACTTCCTCTTTAGTACCAAAACTTGCAACAGCACCGTCTTGCACTACCATAATTTTATCAACTTCGGACAAAATTGATGGTCGGTGAGAAATAATTATTACTGCTATCCCCTTTTCTTTTGCAGCTTTTAATGCCCCAGCAAGTGCTAATTCTCCGGCCTCATCTAAATTAGCATTTGGTTCATCTAAAACCACAAGCTTTGGGTTCCCATAAAATGCTCGAGCAAGGCCTATTCTTTGACGCTGACCACCAGATAAATTAGCTCCTCCCAATCCTATATCAGTATCATAACCATTAGGGAACTTTAGAATAATCTCGTGACCACCGCACATTTTTGCAGTATCTATAACCATTTCCGGGTCTGGATCTTCGGACATTCTTGCAATATTTTGTTTTATAGTACCACTAAATAATTCAATTCCTTGCGGCAGATATCCAACATGTTCACCAAAATTCTCTCTATTCCAAGTATATACGTCCCCACCATCTAAACGAATTGATCCAGACGAAGATTTCCATACACCTACTATCAATTTAGCAAGAGTCGATTTACCAGCCCCACTTGATCCGATAACAGCTAAAGTCTCACCTGGTTGCAGCGAAAAAGAAACGCCTTTTAATATATGTTGTGGCATTGGAGGTTGTGGCATATTCTGAGGCACCGGAGCGGCGTAATAAACATTCTCAACTGTTAAATGCCCATCAACATGCGGTATCGGCATAGCTTGATCTCTTGACTCATGCTTATCAAAAGAATCATTGATATTTTTATATGATTTCATTGCACCACTAATAGTTTTCCACATTACTATTGAATTATCAAACGGCGCAAGTGCTCTACCTACTAAAATCGAGCAGGCAATCATGTAACCCGCTGTCATTTCTTTACCACCAGTCGTTACAATAAGGTAAGCAGACACACCCGTTACAGACATTTGTATTAAATTACGAATAAATCTAGAAAAATTAGAGATAATACCATTTCTATAACTCGCCACAGATTGTTTAGCAAGAGCTGCAGTATTAAACTTTGCCCAATTTTCTTTTACATTACCAATCATGCCCATAGCTTCTACAGCTTCTGCATTTCTGTTAGCAACATCAGCTTGACCCATACCTTTAATAGAAAACTCAGTAGCTTCTCCTAAGGTTCTGTTTGTGGCAACCGCATTAAAAAATGCAAAAGATACGATGATGATTGCACCAATAATTGTGATAATACCTATATAAGGATGTATCATAAAAATTGCAGCAATATAAGCGATACTCCAAGGTGCATCAAATAATGTATTAATTCCTGTACTAGTTAGAAAGGTTTTTACTGTCTGGAAATCTCTTAGCATTTGACTTGATGATGGATTGACCCTAGTAGCAGATGCTGATATGGAATGACCAAAAATAACAGGTGATAGATTATTGTCTAACCATTCACCTATTTTGATTAAAGTAAAAGAGCGAGCTATTTGAAGTAATGAATGTACAAAATATACACAAGCTATGATTATAGATAACATTAATAAAGTAGATAAATTTCCACTTCCCAAAACTCTATCTAAAACTTGTAGAGAATATAAAGGGGTTACTAACATTAATAAATTGATAAAGAACGCGAAAACAAAAACCACTTTAAATGCAGCTTGGCATTTGCCTAAGGCTTCTTTTAAAACGTTAGTTTTTTTCTCGATTTGATTGAATTTTTGTTGCATAATCTTTGCGGCATTTTTAATATAATTAAAATTAAATATATTTAGTATATAATTATAATTATAGTTAAGAAATAGAAGTTTTACAACAATAATAATTTTACATAGCTTAACCTATTTTTAACCATGAGCTAATTTATAGTCATTTCAGTTGAATTAGCGCGCGCTTATAAGCGGAATTTTTAAATTTAATTATTATAACTAGGAATGCTAAATTATAACTAGGAATGCTAACTTTTTTGCCAATTATCACTAATATTTAGTTCAACATTTGTTTTAACATCAAGTCTAATAGCGTTTTCCATTGTTGATTTAATTAATTTTGCAACTTCCTGAACTTCCGAAACAGGCACCTCGAAAATTAATTCGTCATGTATTTGCAAAATCATTTTTGTTTGCATTGACCTGTCGGTTAATTGTTTATCTATATTAATCATCGCTATTTTTATGATATCGGAAGCTAGACTTTGCATTGGTGCATTAATTGCAGCACGCGCACCAAAAGATCTTAGAGCGTGATTTTTATTATTGATATTGGGAACAAAACATTTCCTGCCGATTAAATTTTCTACAAAATTATTTTGTTTAGCAAATTCAATCGTTTTATCCATATATTCTTGAATTCCAGGATATTCTTTGAAATATCTATCGATATAATCTGATGCTGCCTTGCGCGAGATATTTAATCCACGGGCAAGTCCAAATGCGCTAATACCATAAATAATACCAAAATTAATAGCTTTCGCTTTATGCCTTAAATCTGGAGTTATTTCGGATAAAGGAACAGAAAAAATTTGACTAGCTGTTTGCGAATGGATATCACGATTTTCAGCAAATGCTTGTTTCAATGATTTAATATCTGCTACGTGACTTAATATCCTCAGTTCAATTTGGGAATAATCTGCTGAAATTAGCTTTGTTCCTTCTTTTGCGATAAAGGCAGATCTGATGCTGCTACCTTCTTCGCTGCGAGTAGGTATGTTTTGCACGTTTGGATTAGCAGAGCTTAAACGGCCCGTACTAGTTGCTGTTTGCAAGAAACTAGTATGTACTCTGCTTGTTTGTGGGTTTGCAAGCTTTGGTAGACTATCTGTATAAGTATTTTTTAATTTGGATAAATGACGATGCTTCAAGAGCAAATCGGCTATTTCAAAACCTTCTTCCTGTAATTTTTCTAGAATTGTTGCATTCGTAGAATATGATTTTGTTTTACTACTAGTTTTAGCAAAAGGTAGTTTCATTTTATCAAATAATATTTCACCTAATTGCTTAGGCGAGGCTATATTAAACTCCTCACCAGTAATATCAAAAATTTTTTGTTCTAGTAGGGTAATTTGTTTCGCAAACTCACTAGATAGTTTTTGTAAATGATTAATATCAATCTTTACACCTTCTTTTTCCATCTTATCTAATATATAGCATAATGGCAGATCGATATTTTCATATAAATGCAAAGCTTTATTTTCAAATAATTGTGCTCTTAATTGTTTGTAAAGATCTAGAAATTCTATAATTGCATTATGTATTTTTTGTTTTTTACCAGCATTTAACACATATTCCATAATTTGCAGATCGTCAAAAGAGCGTAAATCACAGTCAAATATTTTCAATAATTCTTTAAGATTGTAAGTAATCTTCTTTATAGATGCATCTGCACACAGATCATGTATTTGTTTGTTAAAATTTATTTTGCCGCTCTTCTCTAATTCGCAATTCTCTGCATTATTACTATATGAAAATAAATCTATATTATTGCTTTGTTGTTTTTTATAAGGTAGCAAATATATATTTTGCCCATCAGATAAAGCAATTTTGATCATATTATCATCACGCACGATAGAGATTGCCAGGCACCCATCTCTTTTGATCTTGTGTCGTAGCGGTTCTAGCTGCTGCTCGTTTATAACTTCAATCGTGGAAACAATCTTTTCTTTACTATCAGTTTCTATAACTGTATTTGTTCCTGTTGATGAATTTTCTGAAAGATCCGCAGCGTGCGCAAGAGTATTTATAATTTTAACATTAAATAAACTTTCAATATTTTTATTTAATGATTTGAACCCATATTCATTGATAAACTCCGAAATCTTTTCTGCATCTGGGGTTTGCCAACGAAAATCATCAATATTTTGTTTGATATCAACATTATGATCTAGCCCAACTAATTTCCACGAAATAAAAGCTTCTTCCTGGTGCTCGGTCAATAATTTTTTTTGCCTAGGGTTTTTTACTTGATCAATCGCAGCAAAAACACCTTTGAGATCACCAAATTGATTAATTAATTGCGACGCAGTTTTTAGTCCAATTCCAGCAACCCCAGGAATATTATCTGAGCTATCACCCATTAATGCCTGCACTTCTCGTACTTTAGCTGGTTCTACTCCAAATTTTGCTTTAATATCTTCGTCAGTAATATATTTAGATTTAGCTGGATCATACATTTTTACATGTTCATTGATTAATTGCATCAAATCTTTATCAGAAGAAATTATCAATGCTGGTTTTTTTGATTCCGTTGCTCTAGAAGCTAAAGTTGCGATAATGTCGTCTGCTTCAAATCCTGCTTTTGATATACAAGAAAAATTCAATGCCTCGGCTGCCTTTTGCACTAATTTTAACTGTACTACTAAATCATCGGGCGCAGGTGGTCTATTTGCTTTATATTCTTGATATAAATCGTGGCGAAAATTCTTACCACTATGATCTAAAACAATAATAGCTTGCTCTGGCCGAAAATTTCTTATTAATTTCATGAGCATAGATGTAAACCCATATATTGCACCAACCGGTATACCATTAGGTGAGCTTAATTTTGGATGAACATGATATGCTCGGAATATAAAACCATAGCCGTCAATGATTAATAATGGTTTTGTTTCCTGAGTATTCTGCATATTATTTAGATTTTAGTAGTTATGACTTATATTAATAGTTGTAGTAAATTACGATGAGGTGGTGGTGTTTATAACAAATAAAATTAAAGTTTACTATACTATATTATTTCGTTAATTCTGCCATAATTGAGTTAGCGCTAGATAGTTCATCTTGTGTATTAACACCAATAACTAAATTATGATCATTTGATTTAAAATAAGAAACCTTCTCACCGTGCGCAGCACAAATTTCTATTATTTCAGTGAGGTATAATTCTTTTTCGGGATTGTCTGAGCTTGGCACTAAACATTGGTCAATATATTTTCCAAGAATCCCCGGCGCAAATGCCATAATTCCAGAATTGCATAAAGTCACTTGCTTTTCTTGTTCATTAGCAAATTTAGCTTCTACTATTTTTTGGAAATCCCCATTATCGTCGGTAATTATTTTGCCATATTGATTTGGTTTATTATATTCAAATGCTAAAGTTACTGCTTTAGAATTCGTTTCTTGTAAATGTTTGAATAAATCATCGATAATATCTGCTGTAATTAATGGATTATCTCCGTAAATAACACCAATATATTTTTCTGCATCAAATTTTTCTTTTGCAACAGCTACTGCATGCGCTGTCCCTAATTGTTTTTCTTGATTCACTAAAGTGCAATCTCGTTCTAAATTAGGCAAATAAGGCTCTAAATGTTTTGAATATACTAATATTAAATCATCTGTTATTTTCTTACAATTTTGTATTACCCTTTCAACCATTGGACTACCGCCAACTTCATGCATTACTTTGGGCAAATCTGATTTCATTCTAGTGCCTTTACCAGCAGCTAGTATAATTATTTGTTTTTTCATGTTTTTTAATTACTTAACTTAATAGTTTTTTATTTGAACTTAATAGCTTGCGGTTATTTAGGCTGATAATTTGTTGATTACATCCTCAGAAAATTCATAATTCCCAAATATTTTTTGTACATCATCATTTTCTTCTAGCAGGTCGATAAGTTTTAGTATTTTTTCACCTTTTTCTGCATCTTCAATCATAATAGTATTTTGTGGTTTCCATTCTATCCCAGATTCAGTGGGTATACCGTATTTTTCAGTAAAAAATTCAAGGCAATTAGAAAATGAATCAACATCCGTATAAATACAGTGCTTTAAATCTGTTGATTCAAAATTATCAGCACCAGCCTCGATCGCGCTTTCCATGATTTCATCACCAGATGCAATATCAGTTTCATATTCAATCACACCCATTTTATTGAACATAAAACTAACACTACCAGTTTCTCCTAAATTACCACCATGCTTCCCTAAAACTGCTCGTATATCTGATACAGTTCTATTTTTATTATCTGTCAGAGTTTCAATGATGATTGCGATACCACCTGGTAAAAACGCCTCATAACGTATTTCTGTATAATTATCTGTATCTGAAGGGTCAGATGCTTTAGCCAAAGCTTTATCAATTTTATCTTTTGGTAAATTCTGACTTCTTGCGGCTGAAATACTTGACCTAAGACGTGGGTTGTTATTTATATCAATACCGCCTATTTTAGCAGCGGTAATAATTTCACGTACTAATTTAGTAAAGACTTTAGCTCGTTTTTTATCTTGAGCCCCTTTGCGATGCTGTATATTTTTAAATTTGGAATGGCCTGCCATAATATATATTGATTATTTTATTATTTGAATTACATAACATAAATATTGTAGATCTACATTATTTATGTTATAGAATGATATTGTAAAATTACATTTACTATAAATACATTTACTAAATAAACGCAATTTTGCTTATTCTATATTTGCATTATAAGATCTGATTCTAGAGAATAACCATAATAAGGCAAGTAATAATCTTATTAATCTCAATGAAAAAATCAAACAACTCAAAACAATCTTTGAATAAATTTGAATAAAGAATTTAATATAAATTTTAATATAATATGTACAACGATTTAGTGGCGTTTATGCCGAATTTTTATTTTATTATTCAAGGGGTTTTTGTTACTATAAAATATAGTATTGTTGCTGTTTTCTTAGGTTTAATTATCGGCACTATATTAGCTATTTTCAAAATACTAAACCTTAAAACTTTAAGATTATTTGCACACGCATATACTTCTATTTTTCGCGGTACACCATTATTAATACAATTAAGTATTGTATATTATGCCCTTCCAGGATTGCTTGGAATAAAATTAAGTGTATTCACCTCTGGAGTATTAGCTTTTTCATTTAATTCTGGGGCTTATGTTTCAGAAATTATCCGAGCTGGAATAATCTCTGTTGACAAGGGGCAGGTTGAAGCCGCAAAAGCTTTGGGTATTAGTCCTATATTACGTATGAAAGATATTATATTACCTCAAGCTTTTCGTAGCATCCTACCAGCCTTAGTAAATGAACTAATTAATCTAGTAAAAGAATCAGCTCTTATTTCTGTTGTAGGGGAAATGGATCTAATGCGTAGAGCTCAAATTGTTGCTGGTGAATCTTTTATATATTTTACACCAATGCTAACAGCTGCTGCTGCTTATTATATTTTAGTATTAATAATTAGTAGTTTTGCAATGGTCTTAGAAAAAAGGTTAAAACTATGATAGTTCTAGAAAAAATTACTAAGAAATTCAATGATCATGTAGCTCTTAAGGATGTTAGCCTGACTTTGGATAAAAGAGAAACAACAGTTATTATTGGCTCATCTGGCAGTGGAAAATCAACATTATTACGTTGCGTTAATAATTTAGAAAATCCTACTAGTGGAAATGTTTGGATTAATAATGAAAAATTAAATCGTCGCAACAGAGGCAAATTATGCTTTAAAATTGGCATGGTCTTCCAACAATTTAATCTTTTTCCGCATATGTCGGTGTTAGAGAATTTAACATATGGACCATTAAATGTATTGCATAAAAGCAAAGCAGAAATGGAAGAAAAAGCGTTGAAGCTTCTGAAAAAATTTGGAATTAAAGATAAGGCTAATTCTGCACCGCTAGATTTGTCTGGTGGTCAAAAACAAAGAGCTGCTATTTGTAGGGCGTTAATGATGGATCCAGAAACTATATTATTTGATGAACCAACCTCTGCTCTTGATCCAGAAATAGTCAAAGATATAATCGCTATTATCAATGATTTAAAAAAACATATGAGTATGGTAGTTATTACTCACCACATAAGATTTGCACGAATTATTGCAGATCGTATTATTTTTATGGATAAAGGGTTGATACTTGCAGACCAACCAGCGCAAGAATTCTTTACTAATCCAAAATCACACAGAGCTAAGTTATTTTTAGAAAATGTGGGTGATTTAATGTAGTGAATCTCGAATTATAATAAATGAATAAACTTTAATCTCATTTACTATAAACGCGAATTTAGGATAAGAAATTCGCGTTATAAAACTTCTTCCACGTAGTTTTTGCGTATAGTTTTAAGACCAATTTTTTCAAAAGCAATTTCTAGATTATCATCACTTCGTTTAACAATCACACCAAATCCAAATTTTTTATGTTTAACTCTATTTCCTGGTCCAAGATTAGAATTATTTTTTAATTTAGGTAGTTTCTTTTGATGTGTCTGCATCGAAAAATTATGCCTTGAACCAGTGTAGTTTAAATGATTACTAGATGAATGTTTTTCACATAATTCATCTGGTATTTCCATTAAAAATCTTGAAGGCATAGAGTTAATTATTTCAGCAAAAACCCTACGACTTTCTGCGTAGGTAATGTATAATTCTTTTTTAGCGCGAGTAATACCAACATAAGCTATTCTTCTTTCTTCCTCTAGCCCTTTATCCCCTTCTTCTATCAAAGATTTTTGATGTGGAAAAATATTCTCTTCCCAACCTGGCAGAAACACTAGATCAAACTCTAAACCTTTGGCAGCATGCAAAGTCATAATTTTAACAGTACCGCCAAAATCAGATTCTAATCCATCATTATCCATAACCAAACTAGAATGTTCTACGAACTCGTTAATATTATCAAACTCATCAATCGCTTTGAGCATTTCATTAATATTCTCGATACGTGATCTAGATTCTTCTGTTTGTTCTGCTTTTAAAATTGCAAGATATCTGGATTCTTCTAAAAGAAATTTTGTTACATCAAATGCTAATTCGGTTTCGTATTTCTTCCCTGCTAATAAAATTAGATTAACAAAATTTTGCAAACTATCTTTTGTTCTGCCTTTAAAAATTTTTGTTTCTAACATTTGAATAAGAGCCGAGAATGTAGAAATTTGATTCTCGCTAGCAAACTCTTTAATTTTCTTAAGAGTAACATTACCAATAGATCTTTTAGGTACATTTATTATTCTTTCTAATGCTAGATTATCATTATTATTAATACTTAATCTGATATAAGCCAAAAGATCACGTATCTCCATTCGTTCATAAAATCGTAAACCACCAATTATTTGATATGGCATAGCATTGCTAATGAAAATCTCTTCTAAAGTTCGAGTTTGGAAACCAGCACGCACCAAAAGTGCTATTTGCCGGGCTTGATAACGCCCAGAATTAATATGAGATTCTATTTCAGTAAAAATAAATCTTGCCTCCTCTTTATCATTCCAGCAAGATACAACTTTAATCTTCTCTCCAGTTTTTTGTTTAGTCCAAAGTTTTTTACTGTGTCTATTTTTATTATGATTTATAACACTAGAAGCGCCCTCCAAAATATAAGGGGTTGAACGGTAATTTTCCTCAAGTTTAATTATTTTTGCATTAGGAAAATCTTTTTCAAAGCGCAAAATATTTTTAACTTCAGCACCCCGCCAACTATAAATAGATTGATCATCATCACCTACGCAACAAATATTTTTATGTTTGCTAGCAAGCATTCTAACCCAAACATATTGTACGGCGTTGGTGTCTTGATATTCATCTATTAATATATATTTGAATTTATTTTGATAATGTTCCAATATTTCAGGGTTATTGATAAAAAGCTGATTACAGTAAAGCAGTAAATCACCAAAATCCATTACATTAGAACTATGCATTTGTTGTTGATATTCCTCATATGCAGATTGAGCAATTTTATGAGCAGGTGATATCAGATCTGCATTGCTAAGTTTTTCAGAGATAATACCTTGATCTTTCCACCTGGAAATAATTATGTGTATAGATTTAGGTTTATATTGTTTTATATCAATATTTTTTTGTAGCAGAATATTTTTGATCAATTTAATCTGATCATCTTGATTAATAATCGTAAAATTACTATTTAAATCAAGATCAAGTAAATTAATATGCGATCTAACTATTCTTGCAGCAATAGAGTGAAATGTCCCTATATTCAGCCCATTTGCAGAAATCATATTATTCACTCTTTCTTGCATTTCTTTTGCAGCCTTGTTAGTAAATGTTACAGCTAAAATATTTGATGGAAATGCTAGATTCTGTTCAATAATATTTGCAATACGTGAAGTTAGAACTTTTGTTTTACCAGTTCCAGCTCCAGCTAGAACAAGAATAGGCCCTTCTGTTTGATATACAGATTCAGCTTGTTGCGGATTTAAATCTAGATCTAAATTTAAATTTGTATTTTGTGTTTTAGAAATTTGGTACATTTTTAAGTTAAAATTGTTATTTATTTATAGTTTAGATCTATATTAGTGAGATAAATTTAAAGAAAATTATAATTGAATATATATTGTCATTTTAATTAAGAAAAATCTATATATTATTTGCTTTAATGCAGTATAATCTAATTCATTGAATAAGTTTAATGTTAACTCATACAATTTTTTTTAAAAAATAATAGTTTGACATGCATTATATTAATAATTAAAATTGGTAGCACTAAATTTTATTAATATAATTTATACTTAGTTATTATGAATAAATTAAATCAATATTTCACTGAAATTGCTTATTCAGTCCAAGAGTTTCCAAAATTTTGTCAAAAACTAGATAAATTTTTACCAAAAAGTTGGGAAGTATTAACAACATCGCAAAAAAAAAGTTCTGATTATCAATATAAAGCAGCTGTATTTGTTAACCATGACACAAAAGAAATAATATTTGCTAATGCAGGAACAAAAATCACTCATTTTTGGGACATGTGGGATAATGCAAAGTTGTTTTTTGGTTACGTGCCAACTAAACTACCATCTATAAAATCTCTTATCACTGATGCTATAGAAACTTTACAAGATATAGGTAAAGATCTGAAAGATTATACCATCAAAACCACAGGTCATTCTGCTGGTTCAATATCTTCTGTTCTTGCCGCAATCGAATTACAATCAAGAGGCTATAAAGTCAAAAGCTCTACTACTTTTGACAGTCCAGGATCTGGAGATGTTTTAGATCAAGCCATAAAACAAGAGTTATTTTCTTCTGCTCAATTGCAAATAGATGATATAGAGTTTGAAACATATATCATAACTCCTAACTTAATTAATACTAATAGCAATCATATTGTAGCACCTAAAATAATTCTAAAAGAACCAAAGCCAGAATCAGTAGTAGTAGAAGATAATACTAACCAAGGCGGGTTCTTTTCTTCTTTTACAAGCAAAATAAGCAAAACTATAAAAAGTGCAACAAAATTTTTAGGAATTGATAAAATAATCAATAAGGTCAAAAATACTTTGAATAATCACGGATTGGAAAATTTTCATGATGAAATTAGCTCTATCAAAATAAAAGAATTTGATAGAGTTTATAGAAAAAAACATGTACTAGAATATAATAAAAAAATAGCAGAGCTTGCACAAAACGTTCCAACCACGGGAGAAGAAAAGTTTTGTATGATAAAAAAAGGAGAATACGGAGAAGAGATACCAATCATGATGTCTCTACAAACTTTAAACAGATTATCATATCAATTATATAAAGATAGCCAAATAATTAGTTCAGAAACTCCTAATTTTACTAGTGTCAGTAATTGCCACGAATCAGAGCAAACAAAACAGCCTAAATTTAATGTGAATAATATTTCAGACAATAATTTTATTCAGGATAACAAGCATGTATATCAAGAATATGGAAGCGCCTCAACTGTTAGCGCGATGGGCGTAATAGGTGTAGAGTACGAATCTATAAGTTGTTATGCTTGAGAATTCATTACATTATAGCAGCAAAGTGGGTTGGCGGGCCTTTTCCCCGCCAGTCTCTCGCAGAACATCACGCGTTAGTCTTTCGTCTGGATTTAGGAGCTTATTTATAAATTTATACAACGCGATGTACGCCCCCTTAAAAAAATTAAAAAGTTATAATTTTTAACTGCAAATAAACTTAATACTTTTTTGCAAAAGATAAATTTATTTTTGCCTAAAAGCCCTAAGAAGTTACTTCCTCCCTTACCTTGTCAGGGGGTGCCATAAATGTGAGTTTTTGAGTTTTGGATAAATTTTCTATAGAGTCTGTAATTTAATTATAGTAAAATAGTTAAATACAAGATAAATAAAAAAACAAAGAAATAAGTAAGTGAAAATGAATTCAAAACCACAACATCCTTATCATCTAGTTGAACTTAGCTATTGGCCTATTCTAACTTCATTTTCACTAATGGGTTTAACCCTAGGCGCGGTTATGTTGTTACACGAATACACAGGGGGAGGTTTATTGACGTTTTGTAGTGTGGGATCACTTTTTTATTGTGTATGGAATTGGTGGAGTGATGTGATCAATGAGGGGCTTATAGGTAAACACCACACTGAAGCTGTTAGAATGGGTCTGAGAATTGGTATGTCATTATTCATACTTTCAGAAATAATGTTCTTTTTTGCATTTTTCTTTTCGTATTTTTTTGCAAGTGTTTTTCCGACTGGAATATTAGATGGATTTTGGGTTGTAGCAGAAGGAAAGTGGCCACCTGAAGGAATTACAACTTTCGATCCTTGGGATGTACCATTTATTAATACATTAATTCTGCTTTTATCAGGCACTACAGTCACATGGGCACATCATTCAATTGAGAATAACGACCAAGAAAGTTCTGTAACTGCAATAGGTCTGACGGTATTACTTGGTATAATATTTAGTATGTTTCAGGCTTATGAGTATCACCATGCAGCTTTTGGTCTAAATGATGGTGTTTATGCAGCTAATTTTTATTTAGCAACAGGTTTTCATGGTTTGCATGTGATGCTAGGAACAATATTTTTAGCTGTATGTTTTTTTCGAGCCAGAAGGGGGCATTTCAAAAAAGGTAATGGTCATTTGGGGTTTGAATTTGCAGCTTGGTATTGGCATTTTGTAGATCTTGTCTGGCTATTCTTATTTATTTTTATTTATGTTCTAGGGCGTTAAAGCCTTAATTTAAATTCACTATGGCACTGCTAAATTACAGGAAAAAAACCCATTCTCTACTATATTGCAACTGTGCCCGTTGGTACATTCTAGGATGAAGCGCAACGATTAAGTTGTAAATTAATATCCCAAGC